>SKJO01000411.1 GCA_007121975.1 Nitriliruptoraceae bacterium
CGAGGACGTCGTCGTCCACGTCGATGAGCCGTTTCGTCATCACCGCCTCCATATATACGCTACCCGCGCAGTATATCCAGGCTGCTGGCGGGTCATCCAGTCGCAAGCTGATGTGTGGACAACGCCCGTTGGGGGTGGTTGCGCATCGACTTCTTCTCAACGAGATCACACGGGGGTCTGCCGCACGCACCACGCTGCCGATGGTCTGCTCCGGTCGGTCAGAGCCAGGCTGTGGGAACGTCGAAGCCGTGGAAGGCCACCAGCTCGACCAGCAGTGCGGTGGCATCGCGCAGTTGGCGGCTGCGCACTTGGTGCCACGTACAGGTCTGGGAGAACGCCATGCTGCGTGCTGCCGGCGTGGAGCGGGTGCGGTAGATCAGAGGTGGTGGGGAGTGGTCCCACCAGTCGTACACGGCGTCCGAGAGCTGTTGGGAGACGGCCAACAGCGGGTCGCCCCCACCGGGCAACGGGTGGTCGAGCCGACCGGTGTTGACGCGGTCATCGAGCCCGAGGGCGTCGAGGTTGATCTGGTGGGTGAGGTGCAGTGCCGACGGTGGGCCGTGCAGTTGAACGAGCTGGAGGGTTGCCGCGTTGGGGCCGATCCGGCGGGACGGGAAGCGCTCTCGGGCGGCGGCGACCGGGTCGTTGGCTGCGTAGCGGACCCGAAAGCGGCCCGAAGGTGGGTCGAACCGGTGGCGCGGGGCGGTGAACCCGTCCCAGGTCCAGGTCTCGTGGGGGTCGGCGTCGAGACGCCACCAGGTCTGGCTGGTCGCGGTGAGCCGCAAGCCGGGAGGGCGGACGTTGGGGAAGCTCAGGACTGGTCCCCGGCGAGCCGTGCCAGCGCGACGGCCGACTCGACGTCGCCGTCTGCCAGCAGGTCGGCGATGCTGGCGCCGCCTGCGGCCGGCTGCGGGGCGGTGGCGATGGCGTCGGCGTCCATCGGGTCGGGCGCGGTCTCCCGGAGGGCCTGAAGGACACGATCGAGCCCACGGTGGGTGTTCCCGCGTCGGGCATCGAACTGCCACCGCGGGTGGAGGGTCTGCCGGCCGATGCCGCGGATGCCGAGCAGCGCGCCGCGGTGGCGGCGCCGGTCAACGGCCTTGCGGTCGGTGATCGAACCCACCAGCTCCACGACCTCGCTGGTTGTCAGGCTCCGGGCGCGCAGCTCTGCGGCCCGTTGTTCGTGGCGGCGCTGGTTGAGGTCACGTGCGAGCCGACGGGTTGCGTCTGGCGGCACATCGAACGGGTCAGCGAGCTCGAAGGATGCCAAGTGCTCGAGGGTGTCCAGGAACGCCGGGTCATCCTCCGCCCGTGCGCGGAGCCGGTCCATCACGGTTGTGACACTCATGCAGCACCTCCACGACAGAGTCTACAGCGTCTACAGTGCCGCGTCTACTGTGTCTACGTAACAGCGTCGTCGTAGACGCTCGCTGCAGCCCTACTCATGCCGAACGCGCTACCCCGCCAGCCGACATCCTCCACCTGCATGAAACGCCCGTGTCCTCCACCCATCTGCGGCGGTTACTGCCCGGTTCGGAATCCCTTCCCGCGCTCAGGTGGTGGTTGAAACGCCGCGGCTCGCTGAACGACCAGGATGTCGTCGCTGGCGCAGGCCAGGACCGCGACGCCTTCCTCGAGTTGCATCGAGCGTGTCGCGGATGTCACCGACGACATGGGCGTGGAGATCGCAGCGAATGGGGGCGAGGTCCTGCGTCCCGTCGAGACCGAGACCTTCAGCAGCGACGAGGAACAGCAGGCCTGGGCCTGGCTGTCCTGACGCTCGAGGACTCGAGCCGCCACAGGAAGCGTGCTCGGGCTCAGCCACGGAGCGCCTCGGCGCCGGCGCCGAGGCCGTGCACGTCGAAGAGATCGTCCGGGTCGTAGGCGGCCTTGACCGACCGGAGCCGCTCGAGGTTCGGGCCGAAGGCGCGGTGGACCCGGCTCTTCTCGTCGTGGTCGAGGTAGTTCACGTAGACCGCACCCGTCGTGTGCGGCTCCAGCGTCGCGTACAGCGAGCGGGTCCAGGCGGACGCAGCCGCGTCCTGCGACGCCTCGAGCCATCCCGCCTGGATACCGAGGTTGAAGCGGGCCGCGCGGTGCGGGAACGCGGTAGCTGTTGGCTCGACCCGCGCGACCGCGCCGCCCATCGGTTCGAGGAAGACGTTGCTGAGCGGGAACGGCAGCTCCCCCGCACCCTCGACCAACGCGGCGATCAGGTCGTCGCTGAGCTCGTCGAGATAGCCCGAACGGGTGTAGTAGCGCGCACCGTCGGGTGCGCCGGCGTCGAAGCTCTGCTGGAGCTTCGCGTAGGGCATCGACGCCACTGTCGCCGACAACGGACGACCGACCGCCTTCAGGGGGGCGAGGTCCGCGGCCCCGGCCTCGAGCTCCCCGGCGTGGCAGGCGACGAGCGCCAGGCACGTCTGCCCGTGCCGCTCGACCGGGAAGGGATCCACGGGCGGGACGTTGACGAACAGCGCGTAGCACGCGAACACGTCAGCGGCATCCGCCATGAGTTCGCGATAGAACGCCAGCCCGTCGGCGGCCTGCTCGATCGGCAGGAAGACCTGGGCGGTCATGACCTCCGGCCCGACCTCGTAGAGCTGCAGCTCGAGACTCGTGACCACGCCGAGGTTGCCGCCGCCACCGCGCAGCGCCCACAGCAGATCCGGATGCTCCTCCTGGCTGGCCGACACCACACGGCCGTCGGCGAGCACCACCTCGGCAGCCCGCAGGTTGTCGACGGCCAGCCCGCAGGAGCGGGCCAGGTAGCCGATCCCGCCCCCGAGCGTCAGGCCACCGACACCGGTGCGCGAATGCACGCCCCCGGTGGTGGCCAGGCCGAACGCCTGCGTCTCGTGGTCGACCTGCTGCCAGCGTGCCCCCGGACCGACCCGAGTCGTGCGGGTACGCGGATCGACGTGGACGTCGTCCATCTCCGACAGATCGATGACCAGCCCGCCGTCGCGGAGCGGGGTGCGGCCGCGCCATGGCCGCCGCTGCGCACCGACAGCGGGAGCTCGTGGTCGCGGGCCGCGTCCACCGCGGCGACCACGTCGGCGGTCCCCTGGCAGCGCACGATGACCGCCGGACGGCGATCGACCATGCCGTTCCAGAGCTGGCGTGCCTCGTCGTAGCCGGCACGCCCCGGCGTCACGACCGGTCCACGGATCCTCGCGGCCAGCGTGTCGACATCGAGCGCTTCACGCATGCCCGACTCCTCAACTCGCGGTGGCGGTGGGGCTGGGAGGGGGCCGTGGAACATCCTTGGCCCCCTCCCAGCGCTCGGTGAGCGGGATCCACCCAGATCGACGTGCGGATGCTGGGGAGCCCCTCGATACCCAAGACGTTGTCGACCACCCACAGCCGACCGCGCTTGTCGAAGGTGATCGCGCCGGGGGTCGGGAGCCCCTCCTCGACCACCTCGCACTCGCCCGTGGTGACGTCGCACGCCTTGATCGCCCCACCGGCGACCTGCCAGGTCACGGCGGGCAGGAACCAGCCGGCAGCATCGAGCTCGACCACGTAGAACCGGCCATCGGGGCCGAACTCCGCGTCCATGACCGACGTCAGGCCCTCCACGACCAGCGTGCAGTCCTCCGAGGGGCAGATGACGTTGCTCGACCCCGCCTCGATGCGCCACACCCGCGCCAGACCGGCGAGGGCGTCCGGGCCCATCAGGTCCGCTGGCGTTGGGGTGCCGGACAGTTCGGTGACGTAGTACGCCCCGTCCGGCCCCACGTCGACGGCGGTCGGGACGGGCTGCACGTAGCAGGTGACGTCCCCCTCGAGTTCGTGCTGGACCAGCCACTCGCCATCGTCGTCGTAGGCCGGCGGGAAGACGGCGACCCAGTCGATGTCGCCGTTGGTCTTCGCCCGCAGCAGCGAGGTGCCGGCGGCGTCAGCGATCAGGACCTCGCCGCCGGACACTGCCGTCAGCTGGTAGGGGTTCGACTGTGGACCGGCGGTCCAGCCGTCTGCTGCCTCGCAGGCGTGATCCTTCCACCCTTCGGTGGCGTCGGCGTCGTTGGCGTGCTCGAACGCCGCGATGTCGGCCACCAGCCGGGCGTTGCCCCGTGACACGCGCCACAGCCCGGCGCCCTGCGCGCTGTCGAGTCCGCCGGTCGTGGCAAAGAAGTTGCCGCGGCCGAGCGCGGCCAGGCCGTTGACGGGCGCCGTCGCTGGCGTACCGCCCGGACCGCCGTCCTCCGTGTCCGCGACCGGGAGCTGCGCCACGGTGGTCAGCTCGCCCCTGCGTAGCTCACGGACCAGGTCGTTCTGCGTGATGAGGATGCCGCCATCCGGTGTGGCCTCGATGCCGAGCACGAGCGGCACCAGGTCGTCGCCGTGGTAGCCGGGTTCGTCACCCGGATCGTGGCCCTGGTGTGCGCCCGCTCCGACCGGCACCGCCAGCAGACCGGCGACCAGCGCCAGTGGGGTCAGCAGCGCGAGGCGTGACGGGGCACGTTGTCCCGTCACGCTCGTCGGCTCGTGGGTGTGTGCGTCCGACGTGGTCCCATCGGTGTCCCTCCTCGTGGTTGAAGGTCGCCACCCTGGCGGACACCGCTCAACGATCACTTACTAAGCCGTGCAGAAGTAGTGCAGCTATGGGGCGGTGATGTAGGCCAGGCGGGGGTCGGCGAAGAAGCCGCGGACGAGGTGGGGCATCTTCTGCAGGCGGCGGAGTGCGGAGATGGCCTTGCTACGTAGGTCGTCCTGGCTGGTGATGCCGGCCCGGCCGATCTTGGCGGCCTTGACGTTGTTCCAGACCCACTCGTCA
>SKJO01000453.1 GCA_007121975.1 Nitriliruptoraceae bacterium
GGTCCGAAGGACGGCGGCAACCTCGGTCTGCGTCCTCCCGGTGCAACGGCGCAGGGCGGCAAGGTCCACCGACTGCCGCGGACGGGCCGCCCGCCACCGGCCGACCACCAGCGGCACCACCACCGCGACCGGATCCTGCCGATGCGCGCACACCTCCAGCACCCGCTCGGCGAGCGGGCCGTAGGGATCCGCCTGCACCGCACGCAGCAGCCCGGCGGCGTCGGCGAGGTCGTCACGGCTCAGCAGCTCGTCGATGCCCGCCCGGCCGAGCGCCTCGACCGGCACCGACTCGAGGTGACGCGCCGCCCGGCTCATCGGCTCAGCTGCGCGAGGATCGACGCACTCAGGTCCTGGCAACGTCGGACGACGAGCGTCCATGACCGCAGGGAAGCAGCCAGCTCCCGGTACCTCGGCAGCTCGTCGGGATCCAGGTCGAAGGGACGGGGATCCGCCAGCTGCCGCACCAACTGCGAGGCAAGACGTCGCCCACCGGATCCGTGCTGATCCTCGTAGTAGGCATCGAGGTCGGCGAGCACCCCAGCCGCGCCCTCGCCCAGGCGGCTCGCCAACGCGACGGTGTCGAGATAGTCACGCGTCGCATTGCGCCGAAGGATCAGCCACGCCTTGACGCGGGTCATCTCCTCGAGCGTCGGCACGACCAGGGCATGTCCCTGGACCGCCACCCGCTCGATCTCGAGCGGCCGCTGCCGGACAAGCTGCCGCACTCCCGTCTCAACCCCTTCGAGCCTCCCGAGGATCGGAACTGGGGCACGGACCCGGGCCGTCCCCCAGGCGGGATCCTCCTCCAGGGCGTCGAGGACCTGCTCGAACCGATCGCGCAGATCCGTGAGCACATGGTCGTCGTCGAAGGAGACACGGTGTGCCGCATGGATCGCGGCCGCCGTACCACCCACAAGCACCGCGTCCACCTCGCCCCCAAGTGCGTTGACGCACTTTACCGCATCGTTCGAGGCCAGCGCGGCCTTCGTGCCCCGACAATCCGAGTCTGCCGCGCCCTGGTGCACCAGTGCGTCAGGCGGACCGGTCGCCGGGCTCGTGTGACGGAACCCGCCCGCGGACCTGAGGGCCTTCGACCCTGTGGCACGACCGGATACCGAGCATGCTGGTGCCATGGCGCCCTGGGTGTTCAAGCTTGCGGCCCTCGGCGGCGCTGCGGCCGGGGCCATTTTCCTCGGTGCCACCACCTCGATCGTCCGTGAGGGTGTCTGGCTGGCGACGGTCAGCCTCGCGTTTCTTGCCACGCTCGTGGCGGTGTTCAGGAGCGAGCCGGACCGCCGCTCTCCCTGGTCGTTGATCGCTGGCTGCCTCGGCCTGTTCGTGGTCGCCAACCTGCTGGGCAACCCGCTATGGGCCACCGAGGCAAGTGCGGCCTGGTCGACCCCTATCGCCGTGCTGGCCTTCCCCCTGCTCGGCGTTGGAGCCCTTGCCTTCAGCCGAGCACAGGTCCCCGGCGGCGACCGTGAGAGCGCGATCGACGGCGGCATCGTGATGGTGGCCATGGCGGGCGTACTGGCCGCGACGGCCTTCCAGCCGGGGCTGCTCGGCGAGGAGGTGTCGGCCTCGGGCCGGATGCTGTACGCCCTGCTCGCGCCACTGGTGATGTCCGCGGTCGTGGCCGCGTCGATCCGGCTGCTGTTCACCGGCGCGGTGCGCCTGACGTCCGCCTGGTTGTTCGCCGGGGCGGCCATCATCGGCCTGGTCGGCAACACCTTCCGTGCGGTCCTGCTCGCGAACGGCACCTACGAGCGCGGCGCGCCCAGCGACCTGCTGGTCCTCGCCTCCCACGTGCTGATCGCGATGGCCAGCCTGCATCCCTCGGCAACGCTCATGACCCGGCCGGCGGACTCCCGCGGACCGCAGTTGACCGTGGCCCGGCTGGGGGTGCTTGGCGTGGCGCTGGTCGCGATCCCCCTCACGCTGCTGGTGCGTGGCGTCGACCCTTCGCTGATCCCGACCCTGGTGGGCGCGGTCGTGGTCAGCCTGCTGGTGCTGTGGCGCATCAGCCGCCTGGCCATCGAGCGGCAGGCGGCCGCTGAGCAGCTGCGCCGCGCCGCGGTCCACGATGACCTGACCGGCCTGCCCAACCGGCGCCTGATCTTCGACCGGCTCGAGCAGACGCTGGCCCGCCAGGCCCGAGACCAGCGGCCCGTGGGCGTGATGTTCGTCGACCTCGACGGCTTCAAGGCGGTCAACGACGAGCTCGGGCACCGGGTCGGCGACGAGGTGCTCATCCGGGTCGCCCGTCGCCTCGAGCAGGTCATGCGCCGGTCGGACACCGTCGGACGGCTCGCCGGCGACGAGTTCGTGGTGATCTGTGAGGTCGTTGACGACCGCGCGGCGCTCGCGCTGGCCGAGCGGGTTGCTCTCACGCTGTCCGATCCCTACGAGATCGAGGACCGTCAGGTGCGGATCGGTGCCAGCGTCGGTCTCACGCTTCCGATGCCCGGGCAGGCCGACCCCGAGCAGGTCCTGCTCGAGGCCGATGCGGCGATGTACGCGGCGAAGGCCGAGGTCGGACCCTCCGTGGTGCGCTACGACCCCGCCGGCCTCGAAGTGCAGTAGGTGCCGCACCGGGACTCCGAACCAGGTGCGGATCCGACGGCCCGGCGTGCCCCTGGGTGCTGCGTGCGCGCGATCGAGCAGCGTTCGGCGGTGGCGTTCAGGCCGAGGCGAGCTGCGGCGGGAGCAGGGTTCCCACCACCGCCGGCAGCTCGGCGAGTGGGCCGTCGAAGCCCTCGCGCAGCAGCAGCAGGGCGATGCCCCACGCGTCGGCGCCGGTGCCAAGCCCGGCCCGCAGCCGCCGGACCGCGGTGCGGGCGTCCACCTGCTGCTCGCAGTCGGCCAGCTCGAGACTCTCCCAGGGGCAGGGCGGGGCTTCGGGCTGCGCGGTCGGGGCAGGCTGCCAGCCGCGGGAGCACAGCGGCAGCGGCTGGCAGGCGTGCAGCCAGCGGCTGCGGGTGTCGTCGTCGACCTGCAGCCGGTCGGCGAGCAGGGCGGCGGTGGCCGGATCGGGATCGACCGCGGCCAGGTGCTCGTCGAGGTAGGCGATGAGGCGGGCGCGCACCTCGACGTCCAGGTGCGGGGTGGCGGCGAGCACCCCGGCGCTGAACACGGTGCGGTGCCGTACGTGGGCGAGCGCCTCGAGGCGGGTCATGGCCGCGCGCTGCTCGTCCGCATCCGCCTGCCACAGCGGTCCCCCGCCGGTCGGGGCGGGCAGCCAGTCCTCGAGATAGTGGCAGCGCAGGCGCCGTGCGAGCCGCTTGCAGCGCCGCTGCACCGCCAGGGACGCGCTGGGGTTGCAGGCCACGGCCTCCACCAGGGTGGCGGCCCGGCTGCTGCGCCCGTAGGCGGCGGCCCGCTCGGCCTGGCCGAGCACCTCGTACAGGGTGCGCTCGTCGTCGGCGACGGTCGCGATCGCCGAGCGCAACCCGGGGCCGACGTGGCGCAGCGGCAGCCGGCTGAGCCACGGGCGGCGCAGCAGGGCACGCAGCGCGATGAGCGGATCGGCGTCCAGCCGGGTGCCCGGGGCCGCATCGAGCAGGTCGTCGAGCGTCAGTACGACATCCGAGTCCAGGGTCGCCAGCCACTCCAGGGCCGCCCGACCGCCGGTGCGCCGGGCGATGCCGAACTGCTCGTCGACCGGCCAGTCGCGGTTGGCGAGGATCGCCTCGTTGAGCGCGCGGTCGTCCGCGCCGAGCAGCACCCCCCGGTCGCGCGCAGCCGGCACGTTGTGGGCGGCCAGCGCCGCCAGCACCGCCGGGCGGCGCTCCCTGGCGATGCGCAGCACGTGGCGCACGGTGCGGGCGGCCAGCGGCCGGTCCACCAGTTGGCTCGCGGTGGTGGGGGCGGGCAGCGCTCCGGCGACGAAGCAGCGCTCGATCACCGCCGCGGGCAGGCTCTCGCGTCGTGCCAGGGCGGGATGCAGGTCACGCTGCTCCGCGGCGGCGAGCAGTGCCGCGGCCGGCAGTCGCTCCTGGGCGAGCAGGGCGGTCAGTCCTTGCGGGAGGGAAGGCACGGGTGGGCTCCTGGGCGGGGGTCAGCGGTGGGATGAGGGGTGGGGCGAGGTGCCGGGGGTGCCGGCGGCCGGGACCGGGGCCAGCCGGTGAAGCGCGTCGGGACCGAGGCGGTCGATGGTCGAGCCGAGCTCGACCTCGAGCCCGCGCGGTGGCGGGCAGCCCCGCCGGGCGTGCCGGGGGTCGAGCTGGGGCCGGCGGCGGAAGGTCAGGTCCAGCAGCTGCTCGGCGGCGGCCCACAGCCGGGCACCGTCGCAGCTGCCGTCGGGATGCCACGCCTCGGGCAGGGGCCCGTCGAGGGGAAGCGGCAGGGCGAGCAGCTGCTGCTGCAGGTCGTCGAGCCGCTGCCGGCAGCGCTGGTCCTCCTGCGCGTAGCCCTGCACGGTGGGCGAGCGCAGCGCGGCCAGCACCGGGAAGGCGGCGGCGCGCTGCCGGAAGGGGGTGGCGTGCACCCGGTGGTAGAGCAGCATCGAGGCGGCCACCGCCGTGGCCGACAGCCGACGGTGCACGGTGGCGCTCCGGCACCCGGCCAGCGGGTCGGGCAGCCCGCCGAGGGCGGCGGCGAGCTGCAGCTGCGCCGGCGACGGCCCGTCGGTCCACCACAGCTGTGGGACGGGCGCGAAGCCGCGGACCGGGGTGTCGGTGGGGATGGCCGCGATGAGCTCGGTGTCGGGCCAGTCGTCGAGCCGGACTTCGAGGCAGACCGTGCCGGTGACCGGATGGGCCGCCGGGTCGGGACCCGGAC
>SKJO01000236.1 GCA_007121975.1 Nitriliruptoraceae bacterium
CGCCGGGCGCTGCTGGCCGATGCGGCCCGGCCCGAAGCGGTCGCGGCCCGCCGGCGCAAGGGTCGGCGCACCATCCGTGAGAACATCGCCGACCTCGTCGACCCCGGCAGCTTCGTGGAGTACCGGGGGCTGGCGATCGCCGCCCAGCGCCGCCGCCGCTCGATCGAGGAGCTGGTCACCGCGACCCCGGCTGACGGTCTGGTGGCCGGCACGGCGACCATCAACGCCGCGCTGTTCGGCCCCGAACGGTCGGCGTGTGTGGTGCTCGGCTACGACTACACCGTGCTCGCCGGGACGCAGGGCTACGTCAACCACCGCAAGAAGGACCGCATGTTCGCGCTCGCGGCCGAGCGTGGGCTGCCGGTCGTGCTGTTCGCCGAGGGCGGCGGCGGGCGTCCGGGCGACACCGACGTGCTGGGGGCCTCGTGGCTGGACGCGCGGGCGTTCCACCTCTTCGCCCGGCTGTCGGGTCGGGTGCCGACCATTGCGATCGTCGACGGCTACTGCTTCGCGGGCAACGCCGCGCTGGCCGGCTGCGCGGACGTGATCATCGCCACCGAGGGCACCAACCTCGGGATGGCCGGACCCGCCATGATCGAGGGCGGCGGGCTCGGCCGGCATGCGCCCGAGACGATCGGGCCGATCGACGTGCAGCGTGCCAACGGCGTGGTCGACGTGGTCGTGGCCGACGACCGGGAAGCCGTGGCCGTGGCCCGGCACTGCCTCGGCGTCCTGCAGGGAGACGTCGGCACCAGGGACGTCGGCACCGGGGACGTCGACACCGGGGACGTCGAGGTGGGACACGTCGAGGTGGCCGACCAGCGCCGGCTGCGCCATGCCGTGCCCGAGGACCGGCGGCAGGTCTACGACGTGCGCGCGCTGCTCGAGGTGGTGGTGGACCCCGGCTCGTTGCTCGAGCTGCAGCGCGATACCGCGCCGGGGATGATCACCGCACTGGCGCGGATCGGTGGCCGGTCGGTGGGCGTGCTCGCCAACGACCCGAACCACCTCGGCGGCGCGATCGACGCGGCCGGAGCGGACGCGGCGGCCGGCCTGCTGCGCCGGTGTGACGCCCATGGGCTGCCGGTGGTCGTGCTGTGCGACACGCCCGGGTTCATGGTCGGTCCCGACGCAGAGCGCGAGGGTGGGGTGCGCCGCTTCTCGCAGTTGTTCCTCGTGGGGGCCCGGCTCACGGTGCCGCTGGTGGCCGTGATCACGCGCAAGGCCTACGGTCTGGGCGCTCAGGCGATGCTCGGCGGCCACCTCGAGGTCCCGGTGGTCACGCTGGCGTGGCCGACCGGTGAACTCGGACCGATGGGGTTGGAAGGCGCGGTGCGGCTCGGGTTCCGGCGCGAGCTCGACGCCATCGACGACCCGCAGCAGCGGGCCGAGCGTGAGGCCGAGATGATCGCGCTCGCCGAGCAGCACGCCCGGGCGCTGAATGTCGCGTCGTTCGGCGAGATCGACGACGTGATCGACCCGGCCGACACCCGCGCGCACATCCTCGCGGCGCTGCGCTCGGCCGCGCGCGCCTGACGGGGCCATCCGGCCGGTGCTCGAGCCTGTCCGCACGGCCAGGCTGTCCGAACGGCGGCGTTGGAGGTCCGGTGCCGTCCGGGGCGCGGGTCACACTGGTGCATCGCTCCCGCGATCGTGGGAGCCAGTTGCGGTGCCTGTCACCGTCCCCTGCCGTTCCGGCCAAGCGCCCCTCACCGACCTGCTTGCCCGGTGCCGTCCTGCCCCCCCGCACGTTCCGGGGGGTGGATGCCGACCGAAAGGTGCTGGATGTCCTCCCGCAAGCTTGCCTCCGCGGCGCTGCTGACGTTGTCGACCGTCGCTCTGGCGGCCCTGCCTGCCGTTGCGGCTGCGGCCAACGAGCGCACCGCCACCCCGGTGTCCTTCGCCGCGGAAGGTGCGGCCGTGGAACGGGCCGGCTCGCGAACCGGGGCGCTGCTGCACCGGTTCAGACCCCTGGACGTCCGCGACGTCCGGCCGATCTCCCAGGTCGCCGAGGTCGCGGAGGTCGCCGAGGTCGCCGAGGTGCCACCGCCGGTGGCCGAGGTGCCGGGCCACCCGAGGATGCAGGCGGCGGTGGGCTCACGCATCGTCGAGCCGGCCGAGACCGACCCGGTCTACGTTGGCGCCGACGGCGAGCAGATCGACGTCGAGCGGCTCGAGGCCTGGCTCACCAACCGTGAGTCGCCGATGGCCCCCTACGCCGAGCACCTCGTGCAGGCGGGCGTCGACCACGACGTCGACCCCCGGCTGGTGGTGGGCATCGCCGCCATCGAGTCGACGGTGGGGCTGCGGCTGCCGCCGGGCTCGCACAACGCCTGGGGCTGGGGCGGGGACGGGGCCTACGGGCTGGCGGCCTGGCCGTCGTGGCCGGTGGCGATCGACACCTTCACCGAGCGGCTCGGGGCGTTGTACGACACCGAGTCGGTCGACGAGCGCATGGCGCAGCGCTACTGCCCGCCGAACTCCCGCGCCTGGCTGCGGACCGTACGCTGGGTCATCCAGGACATCTGAGCCACGACGTCCCGGCGACGCCACGTGGAGGCTCCGTGACCGGTCAGGTGCCCGTGCTGCGCGGGGTGCAGGTGCCCGGGCGGGCCGATGCCTGGCGCGCCGCCGGGTTCGTGGTGACCGACGGCCACATCCTGCTCGACGAGATCGTCATCGGGCTCGGCGAACCCGGCTGGTGGCTGGATCCGCCCGTGGACGCCGACGTGGACGGGCTGGCCCCGGCCCCCGGCGGCCGCGCCGCGTACCGGGCCGCACACGGGACCGAGCACCCCAGGGCCGAGCATCCCAACGCCGTCACCGGACTCGATCACCTCGTGGTCGCCACCCCCGACGTCGAGCGGACCACCACCGCGCTCGGCCGCGTCGGGCTCACCCCGCGGCGCACCATCGACGGGCTGCGGGGGCAACCGTTGCGCGCCCGCTTCTTCGTCCTGGGTCCGGCGGTGCTCGAACTGGTCGGACCTGCGGATGCGCCGGCCGGCGACGAGGCCGCCGGGAAGCCGGCGCGCATCGCCGGACTCGCGTTCGTGGCGCCCGCGCTCGACGCCTTTGCCGAGGTGGCGACCGGCCCACCCCGGGATGCGGTGCAGCCCGGCCGCAAGATCGTCACGCTGCGCGGCGAGGGGCTCGGCGTGCCGGTGGCCGTGCTCACCCCCCGGGTGCGCCGCGCGGAACGTGGACCGTCACGGTGAGGGTGCGCGGCTCGTCCACCCCCTTGAGCGCCGAGGCCAGCCCGAGCACCGTGCCCGCCACGACCTGCGAGGCGAAGCGGTGCATCGCCACCACCTCGCCGTCGGCGATCACGGTCACCACCGGCTCCTGCCCGTCGAGCAGGCCGAGCACCACGCCCATGGCGGCGTCGACGTCCGGCTGCGCCCAGTCGGGCCCGCGCGAGACCAGATCGAGCACGACCGGGTCGGCGACCTCCCGAGGGGGGTGCTCG
This sequence comes from Nitriliruptoraceae bacterium, assembly GCA_007121975.1. Classification (GTDB taxonomy): domain Bacteria; phylum Actinomycetota; class Nitriliruptoria; order Nitriliruptorales; family Nitriliruptoraceae; genus SKJO01. The sequence goes on from SKJO01000236.1 coordinate 3,470, forward strand.
GCTCGGCGCACGCGGATCTTGGGGTGCTCGGCCCGGCTGTAGCCCTCGACCAGCACCAGGTCGCAGCCGGTGAGTGCCGCCACCTCGACGTCGAGGTGGGAGGTGTCGAGCGGCGGCTCGCCCGGAGCCTGTCCGCGGCGCTGCACGATCTGCTCGGGGGCGACCACCCGGGTGAGGTGGGCGCCGGCGGCGTGCCCCCGGGCGGAGTCGCTGCCCGGTCGGTCCGGATCGAGGCCGTGGGCGGCGTGCTTGAGGTAGCCGACGCGCAGCCCCCGGGCGGTCAGTGCGGCGGTGAGTTGCTCGGCGAGCCGGGTCTTGCCGGCCTGCGAGTCCCCGACGATGCCGCAGACCACCGTGCCCATGTGCGCTCCTACCCAAGACTGCTGAGGACTGTCGAGGACTGCCGAAGACTGGCCGGGACGCGTCAGCCTAGACCTGGAAGGTGGGGGAGGGCGACGGGCGGTTCGGAGCAGCGCAGGACGCCACCGCCGGGACCGGGAGGCTCGCGGCTGTTGACAGGAACCCTTTGCACCATACGGTGGGGAGTGGGGAAGTGGTGAACACACCGACACCCGACACCGACGTCTTGTCCGCTCGCACTCCCAACGGTCAAGGGAACCAGCGAGGCCCCATGGGCAGGACCGGTCAGCCGTCTTCAGGTCGCGATCCGCAGACTGCGTCCGATGCGGTGGTTCACCGCGGTTCCCCGCGCGTGCTCTCTGGCGAGCGTCTGGTCGAGGTGCAGGCGGTGGCACTGGCCAGCGTGAGCGACGCGGTGATCGCCACCGACCTCGACGACACGGTCGTGTACTGGAACCCGGCCGCCGAGCGGCTGTACGGCTGGGGCACGCACGAAGCTCTCGGGCGCGACGTCGCCGGGCTCGGCCTCGCCCAGCGGGCCCGCGAGCAGTCGGCCGAGATCGCGGCGCGGGTTCGTTCCGGAGAGACCTGGATGGGCCGTGAGGATGCCCGGCGGGCAGATGGGACGCTGGTGGCGGTCTGGGTGACCGCTGCGCCGTTCTTCGACACCGACGGCCGCCTGGCGGGCGTCATCGGGGTCTCCTCCGAGGTCAGCGAGCTCGAAGCTGCCCGCATGCGGCTGGCCGAGCGGGTCCGCCAACTGGCGGTGGTGGCCGACCTCGGCCAGTACGCGCTGGACAGCGACGACCCGTGGGTGCTCGCGGTCGAAGCCGAGCGCAAGGTCAACGACCTGCTCGGCCCGTCGTTGCGTGCGCAGGTGTGCTGGTCGCCGCATCGGGGCGTTGGAGCCGTCGCGGAGCACGGCGTGCTGCTGCAGGTCCCCATCGCGGCGGTCGGTGTGCTGCGTGTCACCGGCGTCGACGGCGATGCTCGGCTCGAGGACGACGACGAGGAGTTCCTGCGAGCGGTCGCGCACCTGATCTCTGCAGCGGTTCGCCACCAGCAGGCCACGGGCGAGCTGGAGCACCTGGCCACCCACGACCCGCTGACCGGTCTGCCCAACCGCACCCTGTTCACCGACCGTCTCGGGTTGGCGCGTGCCGCGGCATCGCGCACCGGTGGCGGGTACCTGGTGCTGTTCCTCGACCTCGACGAGTTCAAGATCATCAACGACAGCCTCGGTCACGAGGCAGGGGACGAACTCCTGCGGATCACGGCCATCCGGCTGCAGGGCGTCCTGCGACCCACCGACACGGTCGCACGGTTCGGTGGCGACGAGTTCGCCATCCTCTGCCCCGACCTCGAGACCCGATCTGCAGGCGCCGAGGTCGCACGACGGGTCCAGCAGACCCTGGCTGCCCCGTTCGACACCAGCCACGGGCAACTGACCGTCACCGCGAGCATCGGCATCGTGTTCGGTGACGCCGCCGCCGTGCCCACCGAACTGCTGCGGGACGTGGACGCCGCGATGAACGCCGCCAAGGACCGCGGTCGCAACCGCATCGAGTACTTCGACACCCGCTTGCACGAACTGGCCAACCAGCGGCTCAGAACCACCGCCCACCTGCGCGACGCCATCGCCGGGGACGGTGTCGTGGTCCACTACCAGCCCTCCATCGAGCTCGACACCAACAGGCTGATCGGGGTCGAAGCACTCGCGCGGCTGCGCCAGCCCGACGGCAGCCTGCTGTCTCCCGATGCGTTCATCGGCCTGGCCGAGGATGCCGGACTCATCGGTGCGCTCGGTCAACGAGTGCTCGAGATCGCCTGTGCCGATGCCGCCGGCTGGTTGGCGGTCGACCCGGACTTCATGGTGGCGGTCAACCTCTCCGCCCACCAGTTCACCGACCCGCACCTGGCCGACACCATCACCCGGACGCTTGAGGCCGCTGGTGTCCCTGCAGCCAACCTGTGGCTGGAGATCACCGAGTCCGCACTGCTGACCGGTCCCCACGTGCGCACCGCGATCCACACCCTGGGGCGGCTCGGGGTCAGGTTCGCCATCGACGACTTCGGCACCGGCTACAGCTCGCTGGCGCACCTGCGCGACACCCCCGTCGACGCCCTCAAGATCGATCGCGGGTTTGTCGCAGGACTGCTCGACGACTCCCGTGACCGCGCCCTGGTCGTGGCCACGCTCGACCTCGCCCGGATCTTCGGACTGCTCACCACCGCCGAAGGCGTCGAAACCCCTGCCCAGCGACGCGAGCTGACCGACCTGGGCTGCCGATACGCCCAGGGCTACCTCTGGAGCCCACCCGTCGCCGCCGAACACCTCACCGCCATGCTGGCCAGCGGCATCGCCGCCGTCCCGGACGAGCACACCACCGAGACCACGGGATTGACCGAACCCGGCGCCCCCGGCTCCCAGGAGCTCAACGGTGCCCGGCGCACGGCCAGCGCGGTCGGACTCGCCGGCACACCACCGAGCCACCACCGCGCCTGGCCCGGCGGTGCAGCGCACGATCCCGACCAGAAGGTCCCCCGCATGCCGAGATCGCAGGCTCCCACCGACGTCGATGCGATCGTGAACGGCAGCACGCGCGAGCTGTTGCACGCCGAGTCGGCCGCGGAGGTTCGCGGCATCCTGCTTGCCGCGGTCGACCGACTCGGCGGGAGCACCGTCGTCGCGGACCAGGCCGACGTGACGGCCCTACCGGTCGATCTGACCCTGGGGGGTGGCGCACCGCTGCTGCCCACCGCGGAGCCCGACTCCGTCGCGCGCATGCACCTCGAGCGCTACCTCCCCGGACTCGTTGCGGACGCCCGACAAGCGCTCGATGCGCTGGCCCGCACCGAGCGACTGTCCCAGCAGGCGACAACCGACCACCTGACGCAGCTCGGCAACCGCGCGACCTTCGCACGGCTGCTCAGCCGCCTCGGCCGACGTGACCTGATCGTGGCTCTCGACCTCGATGGCTTCAAGGCGGCCAACGACACGCACGGCCACAGCGCCGGTGACGAGGTGCTGCGAGAGTTCGCTGCGTGCCTGCGTGAGCACCTCCGGGCCAACGACCACGCCGTACGGCTCGGCGGCGACGAGTTCGCGCTCGTGCTCACCGGCACCGGCGTCGAGAGTGGCCTCGTCATGCTCGACCGGTTGCGGGCTGCGTGGCAGGAGCAGCGCAGCCACCCGGTCGACTTCTCCGCCGGGCTCGCCCCCTGCCTGACGTCACCAGCCGAGACCCGTGAGCGCGCCGACCACGCGCTGTACGCCGCCAAGACGGCGGGCAGAGGCCAGACGATCGTCGCGGACCGCCCACCTCGCCGCGTCCAGCCCGAGCCCGAGGCCCGATGATCGACGAGACCACGACCACACCCGTCCGTGCGCCCGCGGCCACCGACCCCGAGGTCGAACGCTTCCTCGAACTGATCGAGCGCGCCCGGACAGGGGCAGCCGTCGACCTCGTCCTGGACCGGACCCTGGAGGGCGAGACGGTCACCAGCATCGTGCAGGGTCTGCTGGCGCCCGCGCAGCGCCTGGTCGGCGAACGCTGGCACCGCGGCCGCTACACCGTGGCCCACGAGCACATCGTCAGCGGCGTCGTCGATGACCTGCTCGGTCTGCTGGCCATCTCCACGCCACGACCCGGTCCCAAGCACACCGTCGCCCTGGTGTGCGCCGAAGGCGAGTGGCACACCACACCGGCCCGCATGGCCGCGCTGTGCCTGCGTGACGCCGGCTGGCGGGTGCAGTTCCTCGGCGGCTCGCTGCCTGCGGAGCACCTGGCGGCGTCGCTGCGGACCGTCGCGCCCCGGGCCGTGGCCATCAGCTGCACCCTGCCGCTGGCGCTGGCTGGCGTCCCCGCCCTCATCGACACCTGCCACGACCATCAGCTGCCCACGATCGCCGGCGGCATCGGCTTCGGCCCCGACGATCGTCGCGCACGGCACCTCGGCGCCGACGGCCATGCCCTGAACATCGCCACGGCGTCCGAACTGCTCACCGACTGGCTCGATCGGCCACCACCCGCTCCCACCGGCCGGTCGCAACCAGCGGTGGACGAGGAACGCTTCACCCTCACCGTGGACCGCACCAACCTGGTGACCGCGGCCCACCAGCGCCTGGAGCAGCGCCTGCCGGCCATGGTGGGCCATGACGAGGTGCAGCGGCGCCACACCCGCCAGGATGTCGATGACCTCCTGCGGTACCTCGACGCCGCGCTGCTCGTCGACGACCCCCGGGTCTTCGCCGACTTCGCCACCTGGCGTCGCGACCTGCTCGAAGCGCGCCGGGTGCCCGACGTCGTGCTCCACGCCACGTTGGACGCCGTTGCCAGCACGCTGCCAGCACACCTCTCAGGCGCCCACGCGGTGCTCGAACACGGCCGAGGCATCCTCCAAGACCCCACGTCCCCAGCCGGGCACGGAGCCTTCCGTCAGCGATGACCGCGTCGCGGCGCTCAGGCCGAGCCCAGCGGGCGCAGCGACATCTGGATGCGGTAGCTCTCACCGCGGAAGCGCGACACGGCGTGCTCGATGGGCAGCCGGTCGCGGGCGGTGCTCAGCCGGCGGAAGACGAGCAGCGGTGCGCCGGGTTCGACCTCGAGCAGCGCGGCGGTGTGGGCGTCGGCCGACTCGCTGCTCACGACCTGCTCGGCCTCGAGGGGCTCGAGGTCGTAGTGCTCGCGGAGCAGGGCGTAGACCGACCCGCTGAGGTCGTGCCCGGTCAGTCCCGGGACCCGGGCGGCGGGGTAGCAGGAGCGCTCGAGGGCCATGGGGCGGCCATCCGCGAGTCGGAGGCGTTCGAGTTCGACGATCGGGTCACCAGGGGCGAGGTCGAGCGCGTCCGCCAGGGTCAGGTCGGCGGGCCGCTCCCGCACGGCCAGCAGCCGGCTCGAGGGGGTCAGCCCCCGGCGGTGCATGGCCTCGGAGAACGACGCCAGCGCCAGCCGTGACTCGACGGGCCCCTCGGCCACGAAGGTGCCGCGGCCGGGCACGCGCACCAGGTGTCCCTCGCGGACCAGCGCCCCGAGTGCCTCGCGCACCGTGGCCCGGCTCACCCCGTACTGCGTGGCCAGGACCCGCTCGGAGGCGATCGCCTCGCCCGGTCCGAGTTCGGTGCGCAGGTGCTCGAGCAGGATCGCGCGCAGTTGCCGGTGCTTGGGCTGTGGCCCGGTGCTCACCTCGGCCATCGCGTCCCCCTCGGCTCCTCTGCTACGCTACTTGGTCGGACCGGTACGTACCAGTCGGTGGATCTGGACGTGGACCGGCGCGTGGACCCGGCAGTGGACCGGACAGTGGACCCGAAAGCGGCGGATGGTCACGATCTCGGCCCCCAGGGTGCTGCTCGCACGGGGTCTGGTGGAACCCGGCTGGGTGCGGCTGGCCGGGGCGCGGGTCGTCGAGGTGGGGGCAGGCCGACCGGTCGGTGAGGTCGACGTGTGCCTGCCCGAGGGCACGCTGGCGCCGGGCCTGGTGGACCTGCACCTCGGCGGCGGGTTCGGGGTCGAGTTGGCCACCGCCGACGAGGCCGGCTGGCGGCATCTGGGCTTCGGCCTGCCCGGCACCGGGGTCACCGCATACCTGCCCGCGCTGATGACCGCTCCCGTCGAGCAGCTGCTGGCGGCGGTCGCCCGCTACCCGACGATGCGTGCGGGGCTCGAGCAGGCCGGTGGCGCCCAACCCCTCGGGCTGCACCTCGAGGGCCCGTTCCTGTCGGCGGCCGAGCCGGGCCTGCACGGCCCCGACCTGCTGCGCGATCCGACGCCCGAACTCGTCGACGCGCTGATCGGTGCCGGGTCCGGCTCGGTGGTGCTCGTGACACTCGCCCCCGAGCTCCCGGGCGCACTGGCGGCGATCGATCGGCTGCGCGCCGCCGGGGTGCGGGTCAGCCTCGGGCACAGCCGCGCCAGCGACCGACAGACGCTGGCGGCGGTGGAGCGCGGGGCGCGGTTCGTCACCCACCTGTTCGCCGATCAGTCCTCCCTGCACCAGCGCGATCCCGGCCTCGTGGGCGCGGCACTGGCCGACCCGCGGGTCACCGTCGGCCTCGTCGTCGACCGGGTCGAGGTGGCCGACACCGCCGTGCGGGTCGCGTTCGCGGCCGCTGCCGGGCGGGTGGTGCTCGTCTCCGATGCCCTGGCTCCTCTGGGCACCCCTCGGCCCTGGGGCACCGGTACCCGTTCCGGCGCCGACCTGCGGCTCGACGAGGCGGTCGCCAACGCCATCGCCGCCGGGATCGAGCCGCGCCTCGCGCTTCAGGCGGCCAGCACGATCCCCGCCCGCGCCATCGGCCGACCCGAGCTCGGCCGGATCGTTCCCGGCGCCCGTGCCGACCTGGTGTGGCTCGATGCCACCTGGCGGGCGCGCGCCACCTGGATCGCCGGACAACCTGTCTTCGACGCCGACGGGCTGCTCGCCCCGGCAGGAGCTCCCTGATGACCCTCATGGCCGACGAGATCGCCGAGCAGCCCGAGGCGATCGCCCGCACCCTGGATGTCCTGCTGCCCGAGCGGGAGCGCCTGCGACGGTTGGTGTCGGGGCGGCGGCACGTGCTCGTGGTGGCCCGGGGCTCGTCGGACAACGCCGGGGTGTACGGCCGCTACCTGCTGGAGGTGCATGCCGGGCGGGGCGCGGCGCTGGCCGCGCCGAGCCTGGCCACCCACTATGCCGTGCGTCGGGACCTGTCCGACTCGGTCGTGGTGTCACTGTCGCAGTCTGGGCACACCGCCGAGATCATCGAGACCCAGCAGTGGGCGGCGGCCTGCGGGGCCCGCACGATCGCGGTCACCAACGATCCCGACAGTCCGCTGGCCGCCGCCGCCGACCTCGCGCTGGTGACCGCCGCCGGCGTGGAGCGGGCGGTGCCGGCGACCAAGTCCTACACCGCCCAGTTGACCGCGCTGGCCGTGCTCGCCGACGCGCTCGGCCCGCCGGCCCGGACCCTCGAGCCCGACCTGCGCCGGGTGCCCGGCGCGATCAGCGCCCTGCTCGGCCCCGACGCCGACGCCGAGGTGGAGACGGCCCTCGCGGTGCTGGCCACCGCCGGCGACACCCTGGTGACCGGCCGGGGACTGGCGTACGGCACGGCGCTCGAGACCGCCCTGAAGCTCGAGGAGACCTGCCTGCAGCCGGTGCGAGGGCTGTCGTACGCCGACCTGCGGCACGGGCCGATGGCGATCGTGGACCACGAGCTGACCGCGGTGCTGCTCGCCGCCGGTGACGGACCGATGCTCGAGGGCATGACCGAGCTGGCGCGCGAGCTCGGTGCCCGAGGGGCGCGCACCGTGGGCATCGGCGGTGACCGCGGCTTCGCGGCGGCGTGTGCCACCAGCGTGACCGGCCCCGACCTGCCCGAAGCCGTGGCCCCGATCGCGCTGATCGTGCCGGCCCAGCGGATCGTGGAGGCCCTGGCCCGCCGTCGGGGGCTGGACCCCGACCGCCCCCGGGGGCTGTCGAAGGTCACCCAGACCGACTGAGCTGCCGGTCGACCTCCGGCTGCTCGGCGAGGCCGAGCTGCGCTGCGAGCGACCGGCCGAGTGCCAGTCCGAGCAGCACGCCCAGCGCGATGCCCACCATCGTCAGTCCGGCGTTGGTCAGGGATGTCGTGGCGCCGATCCGGTCCTGCCCGAGGTACTTGGTCACGCCGACCAGGCTGACCGCTCCGGGGACCAGCACCCAGAAGCCGGGCAGGAAGGTCACCGGCACCGGGGGGCCGGTGGGCCGGGTCGCCGCGACCATCGCCACCGGGGTCATCGCCAGGGCGCCGAAGAACGCCGAGAGGGCGCCGCCGAACAGCAACCCGCCCACGACCTGCCCCGCGTAGGCGACGATCAGGACCAGCAGGATCCAGGGCACCGACTCGCGCCGGGCGCCGTGGAAGCGCACCACCCCGACGCCGAACACCACCACCCCCAGCCAGGGCATGATCACCAGCAGCGGATCGGGGGGCGCCACGCCGATGGTGGTCGGCGGCACCCCCACCAGCTGCGCGCCCATCACGATGCCGATCGCCAGCAGTACCAGCTGCATCCCGCCGGAGGCCAGGCGTGCCGCGCCCGACATGATCTGCCCGGTCGCCAGCTCCCGCACCGAGGTGGTCAGCAGCGCTCCGGGCAGCAGCAGGATCAGGGGGGCGATCAGCGGGGGGAAGACCGACAGGTCGGGCACCACGCGTGCCAGGCCGAAGGTGACCGTGGCCACCCCGAAACCGACGAACACGGGCACGAACGCCTGATAGGTGGCCGACAGGCGCTGGGTCGAGAGGTGGAACGCGCCGATCGCCAGTCCCAGCGCGCCGGCCACCAGCAGCTCGCGCCACCCGCCGCGCAGGATCATGGCGAGCCCCACCGTCAGCAACGTGTGCCCGGCGATCCGGGTGCTCGGCCCGAACGCCGGCGGCTGGCGGCGCGCCTGCTCGATGCGGACCGGCAGCTCCGCGGCCGACAGCGTCCCCTGCTCGGCGGCTTCCAGGATCCGGAACACCTCGTCGATCTGGTCCAGCCGCAGCCGTTCCGCGCCGGCGGTCTTGACCTCGGTGGTCACCGAGGTGCCGTCGGCCACCGTCACGATCAGCGCGGTCGGCAGCACCACGGCGTCGATCTCGCCGACCCCGTGGACCCGGGCGACCCGCTGCAGGGCCTGGTGGACCGAGTCGACGGGCTCGCCGGCGTCCACCAGGGCCTTGCCCAGCTGCACCAGCGCCTCCAGCACCAGCCCCTCCGCGGCCGGGGGGGTCGGCGGCACGGGTGGTGGCGGCACGGCCGGTGCGGCGCGGCCGCTGCGCCGGAGCATCAGGGCTCCGCCGAGCAGCACGGTCAGCGCGAGCAGCACCGAGCCCAGGGGGATGTCCGAGCGGCGCACGGCCGGCTCGGTGACCCGCAGCGGGACGACCGGTTCGACCTGCTCGTCAGCCTGATCGTCGGGGGCCGGCTGGTCGGGGTCCGGCTCGTCGGGATCCGGCTCGTCGGGATCCGGCGCTTCGGGATCCGGCTGATCGGGCGTGGGCTCGGCGTCCTCGACGCCATCGGTCGGGGCCGGTTCCTCGTCGGTGAACGGAGCGGGCTGCTGTTCGGTCAGGGGGGCCGGCTCGGCGTCCGGCGGAGCCTCTGGCGTCTGCTCCTCCGGCTCCTCCTCCTGCGCGAGGGCGGCGCCCGGTGTCGCGGTCACCAGCACGACCGTCAGCACGACCGTCAGCACGACCGTCAGCAGGACCCGCACCATCGGCAGCACCGCCAGGCGGCACGCGGGCAACTGCAGGGCTCGGCACACGGTGCGAGGACCTCCTCGAGGCGGCTGTCGGGGCGGCGGCCCCGGACGACGGCAACCCCGTCAGGGTACTGGCCGACTACCCTGGTGGTATGTGCGACACGACGGTGCTGGTGGAGCCCGGTCGGGTGCTGTTCGCCAAGGCGTCGGATCGTGACGCCAACGAGGCACAGCCGATCGAGTGGTTCCCTGCCGCCTCCCATCCGGCGGGCAGCGTGCTGCGTTGCACCCACCTCGAGATCCCCCAGGTCGACCACACCCGGGCGGTCGTGCTGTCCCGGCCGTTCTGGATGTGGGGCGCGGAGATGGGCGCCAACGACGCGGGCGTGGTGATCGGCAACGAGGCCGTGTTCACCCGTGAGCCCTACGCCGAGGTGGGCCTGACCGGTATGGACCTGGTGCGCCTGGGCCTCGAGCGGGCCGGGTCGGCCGAGGCCGCCGTCGACGTCATCGTGCGTCTGCTCGACGAGCACGGGCAGGGTGGGGGTTGCGGGCTCGAGAACCCTGACTTCACCTACCACAACAGCTTCATGGTCGCCGACCACGGGCACGCCTTCGTGCTCGAGACCGCCGGCCGGCGCCGGGCGGTGGAGCAGGTCACCCACGGGGCGCGCAGCATCTCCAACGGGCTGACCATTCCCGGCTTCGCCGAGCGCTTCTCCGACCGGCTGCGCACCCGGGTGTCGGGCTGTCGCGTGCGCCGCGCTGCCACCGAGCAGCAGGCCGCCCGGGCGCGGGGCCCCGCCGACCTCGCCGCCGCGCTGCGTGACCACGGCGATGGCCTGCTCGCGCCGAGCTACTCGGCGCTGAACGGAGCCATGGCCGCGCCCTGCATGCATGCCGGCGGGGTGGTGGCGGCCTCCCAGACCACCTCGGCGTGGCTCAGCGAGTTGACCGCCGAGGCTGTCCGGCACTGGGCCACGGGCACGGCCGCGACCTGCACCTCGCTGTTCAAGCCGGTCGCGGTGGACCAGCCCGTCGATCTCGGGCCCGCGCCGACCGACGAGGCCGACGACGCGCACCTGTGGTGGCGCCATGAGCACCTGCACCGCTGGGCCCTGCGGGACCCGCAACGCCTCCTGCCCCGGTACACGCCCGAGCGCGACGAGGTCGAGCGCTCCTTCTTCGAGCGCCCCCCGTCCAGCGCCGAGGCCTTCGCCACCGCCGATGAGCTCACCGCACGCTGGACCGAGCGGATCCGGGCGGTCGAGGTCGACGACCTCAGGCCCGCCTACGTGCGCCGGTTCTGGCGGGTGCGCGACCACCGAGCCGGCCGACCCGTACTGCCGGACCGTGCCCCGCTAGCATGATGATCCCGTCCCGACCGTGCCGTTCAGGAGCCCGCGTGATGCGCCGATGGCTCGTGCTCTCCGCCCTGCTGCTCGTCGCCGTGCTCGCGTCGCCTGCGCTCGCGCTGGCCGACGACGCGCCCGAGCCCGCCCCCGAGGGCGGGACCGTGCTGGCGGTGGACGAGATCACCGGCCCCGAGCCCAAGCCCCGTGATGCCGAGGAGAACGCGGCCCGCGAACTCGGCGGCTTCGAGGACCGCGAGGTGCAGTTCACCTGGGCGGTGGCGTGGCTGCTCACCGGCGCGCTCGGCCTCGCGGTGATCGCCGGCGGGCTGTTCTACGAGTTCCGGGTGCGGCGCCCGGCCCAGGAGGCCGCCGGTCAGCGCTGACCCCGCCCCCGATCCCGCCCGTGAGCTGCCGCTGGTCGACGAGGCGGTCGCGCTGCGCGTCGCGCGGATGCTGGCGCCGACCTCGGGTGCCGACGCCGTCGAGGTCGCCCGGCTGCGGGCCGCGGTCGCCGACGAACTGCCCGCCATCGACGCCGCCGCGCGGCGCTGGTCACAGCTCGGCGAGCAGCTCGCGCCCACCGAGGTGACGGTGGTGGGCCGCATCGGCTGGGTGCAGCTCAACCTGAGCAGCCTGCGGGGCGCCTTCGAGCCGCTGCGCGAGCGGCTCACCGAGCGCAGTCGGGCCGCACCCAAGGTCCTCGGCACCCAGCTCGGGGCGCTGTTCGGGCTGCTGTCAGCCAAGGTGCTCGGCCAGTACGTGCTGCCGCTGGGTGGTCCGGGCGGCGGGCAGCTGGTCGTCGTGGGCCCCAACGTGCTGGTGCTGGCCGAGCAGCACGGTGCCCTGGCCGACGACATCCGACGCTGCGTGGTGCTGCACGAGGTCACCCACCGGCTGCAGTTCGACGCCAACCCGTGGCTCGCCGACCATCTCGCCGGGCTGGTCCGCCGCTACCTCGAGCATGCCCGCATCGACCGAGCGGCGGTGCTCGAGCTCGCCCCCCGGCTCCCCGAGATCATCGACCAGGTCCGGCGCACCGGGTCGATCCAGCCGCTGATCGAGACCGTGCTCACCGACGAGCAGGCCGAGATCCTCGCCGAAGCGCAGGGGCTGATGAGCCTGCTCGAAGGGCACGGCAACGCGGCGATGTTCGACGCGGCCGACGACCTGGTGCGCGACTCCGAGGCCGTGCGCGCCGCGCTGGACGCGCGCCGCAGCGACGTCACCAGCCGTATCCTGACCGCTGTCGCCGGGTTGGAGATGAAGCGCCGGCAGTACCGCGAGGGCGAGTCGTTCGTGCGCGCGGTGCTCGAGCTCGGCGGGGTGGAGGCGCTCAACCGGGCGTTCACCGGCCCCGACGCACTGCCGCGGGCCCACGAGGTCGATGACGCGGCCGGCTGGGTCGCCCGGGTCACATGAGCACGACCCTGCCGCCCGGGGCCCTGCCGCCCGGCCGCTCCCGCGAGGACCTGGTCGCCGAGGTGGC
>SKJO01000326.1 GCA_007121975.1 Nitriliruptoraceae bacterium
CCTGCACCGCACCCACCTGCACCACCCCCGCGCTGGTGTGCGACACCGACCATGCCACCCCCTGGCATCCCGCCCGACCCGGCGACCCCCCAGGCCGTACCGACATCGACCAGCTCGCCCCACTGTGCCGACGCGACAACGCCGCCAAGGAACGTGACGGCTGGAGAGCCACCCAACAGGCCAACGGCATCCGACGCTGGCAGCATCAGGCCTCCGGCTACACCATACGCACCATCCCCGCCACCTGGCAGCCCACCACCACCACCACCACCAGCAGCAGCAGCAGCAGCAGCAGGAGCAGCCCACCACCCGACGCCACCGACCCACCCTGACCAGCCCGACGCCGCGGGCAAGCACCCCACCCGCGCACGCGCACCCCGACACCCCCACAGCACGCCCCGGCACCGGCGGCCGATCATCCGATCAGCCCACCGGTGCCCACTCCTGCGTCCAACCCCAAACCGAATCCGGACCCGCATCCCGATCCGAGACCCCGCCCCACACCCCACGACTCCGGCGAGATCTCCGGAATGCCCAGACCGGACCATCCCACCTGCATGGGACATCGTTCGTCGCTGCACGACAGGTGCAGAGGGAAGCCGACGAGGGTGGGCGCCCCGGCAGCTGCCAAAGGACATCGGGACGCCCTGCGGGCGGCTAGTTGGTGTCCCTGCTGGTGGCCATCTGAGCTCCCTCTGGGTGGTCGTGGGACGCCTTGCTGGGTGGTTCGCGTCTGGGTGGGTGAAGTCCGGGGGATGACGCCTGGGCGTCCCGCCCCCTCGCCCGCACCATGGAAGCTGTCCAGGGCGGCAACCTGCTGGCGGCGGTTGTGCAGGCTCGCGGCTGAGCGGACGGCCCGCCGCGTGACAGCATCCCCCGATGCTGAGCATCACGGGTGGGAGGAGGGCGGAAGCCCGAGCACCGTCGTACCTCCTCGCTGCTGCCGGGATCTACGGCACCGTGGACACGCAGCAATCAGTGCCGCCACGCCGCTCCAACGGTCGAGCAACCGCCAGCCGACCCGCCCGTACCGCCCCTCGTCCGCCCGGTGGGGGCCCGAGCGGCCCCTGGGTCGCAAGTACCCGGCCGAGCGCCGGCGGTCAGCGCGCCGCGCGACGCTGCCACCGCGAAACCAGGCGTGCCTCGGGGCTCGCGTCGAACTCGAGCGTGGCCCGCCAGCGGTAGGTCGTGGGCCAGCGTCGGAAGATCGGCAGCCGGAACAGCACGGCGAGCAGCGGCCGGCGCGACCGCGTGCGCCACGGCCCGAACTTCTCGATCACCAGCTCGACGCGGTCCTCGGTGCGGGCGAACGCGTAGCGGGCCCGCAGCTGCGTGAGGTGGTCGGCCTGCACCAGCACCGTCCCCTGGCCGCGGGTGGGGACGGCCAGCGAGCGCAGATCCGGCAGCGGTGGGTCGAGGCGCAGCACGCAGGTGTGCTCGCCGCGCTCGACCCGGAGCGCCGCGATGCCGTGGCCGCCGTCCACCTCGACGACCTCGACGCCGACGGCCGGGGATGCCTGCGCTGGTGGGACCGGTACGCGGGCCGCCACCTCGAGGTGGTCGGGGTTGATCTGGCACACCATCACGTCAGGGTCGTAGCGGGCCATCAGGCACCGGCGTCCCCCGACGGGCAGCGGCAGGCGCGGCACGCTTCGCGCCTGCCCGTCCACCCGCACCTGGAGCTCGGTGCCCCGAACCGGCACGAACGACAGGCCGGGCAGCCACACGAAGGGGAAGAACTCCGGCGTGTCGAAGCCACCACCGACCGGGGCCAGCGCGGGGATCCGGTCACGAGGACCGGCGAGCTGCTCGTGCAGGTGCAGGTCGAAGCGCCGGTCGTTGGGGGCGGCGAGCACGACGTCGAGCTTCAGGCCGTCGCCGGCGACCTCGAAGCGCGCCTGCTCGAAGGCCACGGGGTGGATGCCGTCCAGGCCCTTGCCGAGGCCGTCGTAACCGGAGCGATCGACCTCGGACCCCGACGGCACGTACAGCTCGACGTAGCCGTCGTGGCGGTAGGCGAGCAGGACCAGTACCTCGCCGTCGGACCCGTCGAGCACCTGCGGCTCGAGGGTGCGGTAGGTGGGGTCGTCGGCGACGTCGAGGATCAGCAGCCGCCGGATCGGCGAGAGCTCCAGGGTGATCGGAAGCAGCAGCTCGTGGGCGGTGGACGGCATGGGCAGGGCCTCTGACGGATCGGGGCGCGGCCGGACCGTCGCCACCCGCCGACCATCCGCCGGTCGGCGCCGCGTGACCAGGGGCCAACGGCCCGCACTCACGGGGTGGGGTGAGGCTCGCCCTCGAGTGCCAGCGCGACGAGCAGGTCGAGGACGAACTGCGGGTCATCGAGCCGATCGCCGTAGCGCTCGCGCAGCTGGGTCATGCGGTAGCGCACCGTCTGGGGGTGCACGACGAGGTCCTCGGCGACGGCGCCGCGCCGCCCCAGGTGCAGCAACCAGGAGCGCAGGGTCGCGGCCAGGCGCTCGGCGGTCTCGGGCCGCAGGTCGGCCAGCGGTTCCAGGACCTGTGCGCGCAGGTCGGCGAGCGCGTCCGGGTCGGCGCTGACCACCAGGGCGGCCAGACGCTGCTCGGTGTCGATCGGCGCGGCGCGATCGCGGGGGGCGAGCGCCAGCGCGCGCAGCGCCCGGTCGAACGACGACGACACCCGGGTCCAGGCCCTCACGGGACCAACCACCGCACCCCGTCCCCGCATCGCCGCCAGCAGCTCGGTGCGGTCGGGCGTGACATCGGGGACCAGCAGCACCCCCGTCTGCGGGGGGACGGGTCCGTCCGCCAGGTCGTCGCCGAGCACCAGGGTGCGCACATCGAGCAGCGCGGTGGCGCCATGGATCCGGGCGGCCGGCAGCAGCACCGCGGTCAACGTGTTCGGGGGCGCCCACTGTGCGCGCTCGGCGCGGGCCTGCAGGACATCGACGGCCTCGCCGGCGAGCAGGCCCTGCCCGAGCTCGGCGAGGTGGCGGGCCCGGATGCGCCCGGTGGCGGCCAGCTCGGCGGTGTGCCCAGCAACGCTGGCCGCCGAGAGCTCGTCGATGTAGGCGAAGACCAGTGCCGCGAAGCGCGCCACCGTGGCGGCGCCCACGCCGTGGCGCACCGCGGTATCGGCCTGCTCCTGCCAGGCCACCCGCGCGCCGACCCGGTAGGCCGAGAGCAGCGCATCCACGCTGCGGTGGCTGCGCGCCTCCACCCGTCCGAGCTCGTAGGCGCCGGCGACGGCGGCATCGATCGCGGCCGCGGGGTCCCGTTCTGCGGTCCCGGCGGCGAGTCGGAGGAACGCCGCCAAGGCCATCTGCACCCCCGCGGCGATCCCGGACGCCATCTCGTGGCTGAGGGTGTCCGCGTACTCCGAGACCTCGGCGATCACCGCCGCGATCGTCCGCCCGGCGACGTCGGGCAGCTGCGCGTCGAGTGCCGCGATCACCTCGGGGTCGAGCGCGAGCGCGCGGGCGCGATCCGTGAGGCCTGCGGTCGCACCGTGCGCCATGGCGACTGTTCTTTGGGAACAGGTGATAGGGGATATCTCACCTCGACGAGGCAAGCAACTGTTCCAGCAGAGGATCATCCTAGAGAACGAACCAGAGCGCGGCGAACCCGTGACCGCGAGACCGGGTCCGCCGCCGTGCTCCGACCCCAGCCGCTGCGTTGAGAGAGGCCGAGCCCATGCCAGCCACCGTGACCGACCCGTCCGTGCATCCGCCGCAGGCCCGCCGCACCGCGTCGGGTGCTCCCCTTCGCACCCCCCCGGAGCCGCATCTGCTCGCGGCCCTGTGGCGCTGGGCGCAGCGGGAGCCCGACCGTCCGCTGCTGTCCGCACGCGCGGGGGAACGCTTCGTCGCGCTGAGCGCCGCGGAGGTGCAGACGACCGTGCGGGCACTGGCTGCCGGACTCGTCGGCCTCGGGGTCGCCCCGGGCGACCGGGTCGTGCTGCTGTCACGCACCCGGCGCGAGTGGGTGCTGCTCGATCACGCCATCCTCGCGGCCGGGGCGGTCACCGTGCCCGTCTACGACAGCACCTCGGCGGCGCAGCTCACCACGATCCTGGCCAACAGCGGTGCCCGGGTGGCCCTGGTCGAGACCGCCGAGCACCGCAGGCTGCTCCCCGCACCGTCGGATCCGGATCGTGGGCTCGCACACGTGCTCACGATCGACGAGGGCGCGCTCGACGCGCTGACCACCGGCGGCAGCGGCTACCTCGACGAGGTCGACGCACGGATCGACGCGCTGCGCGGCGAGGACCTGGCCGCGGTGCTGTACTCCTCGGGCACCACCGGCGAGCCCAAGGGCTGCGAGCTGACCCACGCCAACCTCGCGGCCAACGTGCGCCAGACCGTCGAGCAGGTCCCCGAGCTGTTCGCACCCCCCGCACGCACGCTGGTGTTCCTGCCGCTGGCGCACGCGCTGGGTCGGATGCAGGTGCATGCCGCCATCGACCAGGGGGTCGAGGTCGCCATCGCCAGCGACCTCGACCGGCTCGCCGAGGAGCTCGTGCTGGTGCGCCCCACCTTCCTGGTGGTGGTTCCTCGGCTGCTCGAGAAGGTCCTCGCCGGTGCGCGCGCCCGGGCGCAGGATGCGGGGCGCGGCAGGGTCTTCGACCGCGCGATGCAGGTCGCGCAGCTCGTCTCGCAGGGACGCCGCACCCACACCCGCGTGCGGCTGACGACCCGGGTGCAGCAGCGGGTGTTCGACCGGCTGGTCCACCGCCGGCTGCGCGACGCCCTCGGCGGCGAGGTGAGCGC
>SKJO01000128.1 GCA_007121975.1 Nitriliruptoraceae bacterium
CCGATCATGCGCTTCTGGTTCGAGCGCGGCCGGTCGCGGGAGATGCACCGGCGGCTGCACGACGCTGCCGAGGCCCCCGACGTCGCCGATGACGAGCGCGTGCGGGGGCTGATCACTGCGGGGGCTCTGGCCCTTGCCGGCTGGGAGCCGGCCACCGCCTATCGATCGGCGAGTCGGGCGGTCGACGCGGCGCGTGCCGTTGATGTGGAAGGGCCACTCGCGTTCGTGTTGGCCGCACGAGCCTGGTCGGGGGTGGTGTCGGGGCTGTCGACAAACGAGCAGGTGGACGCCGACATCGAGGAGGCGCTGCTGCTCGCCGAGCCGTGCGACGATGCGTCGATCCACGCTTACGTCCGGGGCTACGCGGGCTGGGCGCTGCTTCGCACCCGCGGGATCGAGGCCGGGTGCGCTCTGCTCGCAGATGCACTCGAGGTGTGTGAGGCCAACGACCTCGCCTTCCAGCTGCCGGCTGCCCAGGCGGGCCTTGCGGAGTGGTCGGCGTGGTCCGGGCAGCTCGACCGGACACGCCGACACGCTCGACGTGCCGTCGAACTCGCTCGGCAGGTGGAACGTCCCGGGTGGGAGGCGACCGGGCTCGGCAGCTTGGGAGCGGCCGCCCTCTTGCAGGGCGATCTCGGCCGAGCGCAGGACCGGCTGTCCCAGGCGCAGACGGTCCTGCGACGACATGATCTGGGGGGAACCCACTACGACGTGTTCCTCCGCCCCTGGCTCGCACTGTCGGCCTACGCATCCGGCGATCTGGACACCGCTCGGGCCACCGCCGAGGAGATCGTGCGGATGGGCCGTGGGAGCGGCGACCGCTGGCACGAAGCGATCGGCGAGTGGCTGCTGGGTGTGCTCGCACACGTCGGTGAGCGCCACGACGCCGCCCGAGCACACCTGGAGGCCAGCCGCGACCTGTCGGCCGACCCGCGGCGGCCCTGGCCGCTGGGACGGTCGACGCTGGGGCTGGCTGTGTTGGCCAAGCAGGACGACGACCTCGAGCATGCGTGGGAGCTGGCCCACGACGGCCTCGAGATCCTGGCCGACTACGGCGACCAGCTTGGGACCGCCGCGGCGTTGGAGACCATCGCCGACCTCGCCGCAGCCCTCGGCGAGCCCGAGCGGTCGCTGCGCCTGCTCGCGGCATCCGAGCGTTCTCACACCGACACGGGCATCGCCCGCCTCCCGGTGCCGGCCGACCGCTTCGCTCGTGCACGCGAGACGGCACAGGCCGCGCTGGCGGACACCGACGCGGCAGGATGCTGGGAGGCGGGCCGGCAGCTGTCGCTGGCCGACGCGGTCGCCTACGCCCGGCGTGGGAGGGGTGAGCGCAGGCGCCCGCGGATCGGTTGGGGATCGCTGACCCCGGTCGAACGCGACGTCGTGCGGCTGGTCGCCGAGGGCTGCACCAACGCCGAGGTGGGCGAGCGCCTGTTCATCTCCGTCAATACGGTCAAACGGCACCTGTCCCGGGTGTACGCGAAGGTGGAGGTCGACGGGCGGGCGGATCTGGCCGCCGAGGTGGCCCGCCGTGGCCTTTGATACCACCCGGCCGCCCGGATTGACCCGCTCGGGTGACGTTCTCCGACGTCGGCTGCGTCATGGTTGCCGGCATGTCCGCACGAGACGAAGGAGAACGCTCATGAGCAGCCACCGTACCCACTACGTGACCACCAGCGACGGCGTGACCATCGGCGCAACCGTGGACGGCCAGGGACCGCCGCTCGTGTTCCTGCACGGTGCCTTCGGCGACAGCGATCTCGACTGGAACCGGGTGGTCGAACACCTGACCGGCCGGTTCAGCTGCCACCTGCTGAGTCTGCGGGGCCGGGGTTTGAGCGGCGACCACCCCGACCTCAGCCCCGGCCGTGTCGTCAACGACCTCGTCGCCTACGTCGACAGCCTCGAGCAACCGACGGGTCTGGTGGGCTACTCCGGTGGTGCCAACGTGGTACTCCCCGCGGCGGCACAGTCTGACGCGGTGCACGCGGTGGCTGCCTTTGAACCTGGGATCCCGAGCCAGATCGACGAGCAGTTGCAAGCCGTGGCTGGCGAGGCCGTGGCCCGCATGGCCGAACTGGTCACCGAAGGCAATCTGACGGCGGCCGCTCGCGCCTTCGCGGACTATCCCTTCACCGACGACGATATCGCCGCAGCGGAAGTCGCCGGCTACTTCGAGGCCACAGGACGCTACATGCCGAACCTGCTCAACCTCCTCCAGCAGTTCGCTGAGCACGCAGACCCCGCTGATGATCCGGCCGTCCTCGGCGCGATCTCCGCTCCGGTGCTGATGCTGCACGGATCGGACACCAAGCCCTTCTTCACTCGTGGCGTGCGGTATGTGGCTGAGCACGTTCCTGACGCCACCGTGCGAGAGATCCCCGGCGCTGGGCACGCCGTCCCGGTGACCCATCCCGAGGCGCTCGCCGAAGCACTCACCGAGTTCTTCTCGGTCGCGCAGCAGCCGGCCTGATCCCGTTCGTCTGTCTCCGACCTTCAGGATCAGATGCCGCGGCGGCGACGACGTCACCGCCGCGGCACCGCCCAACCTCGCCGACGTCGAAGGCCCCAGGCACCCCAGCTCACCGACTTAGACCTCTGCCTTCGAGACCTGCAATGCCACGTGCAGTCCCGGAGCCTCGGAGGGCCACCCGTAGTCAGTGATGGCGTCGTCGCCGAGTAGCTGCAACGGCCGTACGAGCATACGACCCAGTGCGTCGCATCTGCCGCAGCATGTAGCCATCACGGGCGTTGCGCACACCTTCCGGGGCTTAGGACCCTTGGAACCGATGCGTGGCCCGGGCCGCATCGGTATCCGCCCACGGCTTCCTGCTCGAGCAGATGGGCGTGAGGTGCTACCGGCGCGCGCGAGCCCTCGGGAGAACCTCTGACGAGGTGCGTCGGTGCGGATCGATCAAGCCTGGCGCACGACCGGCTCGAAGAACGAGATCAGCGCCTCGGCGACGGGATCGGGTGCGACGTTCGGGGCGAAGTGGCCGATATCCGGCAGTGGTTCTCGGACGTGAGGATCGGCGACGTGGTCGGCGACATACCGCTCCGTGTCGGTGTAGAAAGTGGAGCGCCGGGTCTGCTCGCCTCGCAGAAGCAGGATCGGCACGCCGATCCGCGACATCGCCTCGGAGTCGGTGGACCGAGGCCCCTTGTAGGCCTGGGATGCCTGCACGGTCCGCAGCAGCGACGGGAAGGCGGTTGCGGACCGTGCGTAGTAATCGGCGTCCAGGACGGCCAACTCGTCGTCGTTCGCGACGAAGCGGTGGAAGGCACGTGCTGCATCGGCGAGCCGGCCGTCGGCGGCCGCCGCGGCGATCTGCTGGGAGGTCGCCTCCCGATCTGCCAGGTCGTCCTTGCGCATCACCGGGATCACGGTGGGCTCGTAGAGTGCCACGGCGGCCACCGCGTCACTGTTGAATGCGGCACCCAACGTCGTCACGACACCGGCCGACCAGCCGGCCACGTGGACCGACCCACCGATGCTGTCGACGAAGGCGGCAGCGTCCTCCTCGTGGCGTGGGGGCGTGTGATCCTCGCTGTCGGCGGACAGTCCTCGCCCGCGCCAACTCGGCAGGTAGCAGGTGAACCGGTCAGCGAGGTGCGGCACGAGCGCCTCCCAGGCGAGGTCGCCGTCGTGTGGTGCGCCGTGGAACAGGACCAGCGGCGGGCCCTGGCCATACACGCGTCCAGCGATCTCGGTGCCGTCGGCGGAGACGGCACGGTGGACCCGGTCATCGGTCATGGCGGTAGCCCTTGATCGATCGTGTCGGTCGCGGATCAGTGTGCGGCAGTCAGGGCGTCTCGCGAAGGAACGCGAGCAGGTGCTCGGCACCCAACTGCGGCGCGTGCACGTAACCAGTGTGAGCCTGGCACTGAGCACGACCCGCCGGGTCGGCGCCTCGGAGCCATCCTGAACAACTGGAGCGTCTGGCGCAAGGATGGCGCGACCTCACGGGCGGTGGCAGACAGGTAGCTGGCGAGCTCTCGGCGAACCGGTGCCGACAGCCGTCAACAGCGGGTGTTGCGATCTAACCATGGTGAGGAAGCCTGTCACTTCGGATGGCTCCGCCGAGGTACATACCACGGGCGTTGTCCCTACCCGCACTCAGTGGAAGGGACGGGCAGGCTGCTCGTGCACTTCTGGTCACGAGCATCTTGACGATGCGCCGGGCAGGCCGCGCGATGAGGAGTGCTGACAGCGTTGAGTTGCCAGAAGTGAGGCCGGGAACCCCCGCCGGAAGACGGGACCCCGGCCTTCGCGCTGTTCAGGGGACGATCCAGCGGATCTGCCGCATCGGCTCGGGCAGCATCTCCGCCAGCTCGTGATCATGGTTGGCGACACTGAGCCCGACCGCGCCCACGATCGCGTCCGCCACCCACAGCAGTGGTTCCTCCTTCGGGCGACCATGTCGATAGACGAGGTCAGCGGCGGCAGCCCCGTGGCGTTGGGCACCCATGATCTCGCGGCGACCTTTGCGATCGTTGTGCTCTTGGCGACTCTCGAACACTGCGGTCTGCACCTCGCGGTCACGTAGCTCGGCCACCAGATTCCAGATGCAGCGCACTCGCGCCTGCTCGGACTTGCGCTGGCTCGATGTTGGGCAGCAGAACACCACCGCGACCACCTCGAGCTCGTGCAGTTGCGCGACCTCTGCCAAGAACCTGCGCCGGGACGATGGCCGCTCATCGCGGAAGTGCCGGCGTCGTTGGCCTGGCGCAACGTACGCACGCAG
>SKJO01000220.1 GCA_007121975.1 Nitriliruptoraceae bacterium
CTCGCAGCCCGAAGGTCCGCACTCGACGGCGACCGGTAGGGCCACCGCGAGCACAAGCGGTCGGCCGAACTCGCGGGAGACGTGACGGCCGCTTAGCCGATGACGCGAGTGCATAATCGTCGAGGGTGTGGTCCTCGGTCTTCGGGTCTGCCAGCGCGTCCGTGATTGATGCGCACTCAGCTACCAGGAGTCTGCTCAGGCTTGACGGCCTTGACGAGCCGAAGCTCGTCGCTGCCCATCAAGCGGAGGTCGACGAGGTGGCCTACGGGTCCTGCGCTGGCGGGGCCGTAGATCATCGACACCTCGCCGAACCCGGCGTCCTCGATCAGCTTCCGGACGGCGTCTTCGTCGCTGACGTCGACGACCTGGGTGATCGGGTGGGGCAGGTGCTTGGGAGGCCCGTCCGGCCATCGCATCCCGATGTGTATGACCATCCGGCCGCCGGGACGCAGCACCCGCAGGATCTCGCTCAGCGTGCGCCGAGGATCGGGCAGGAACGGAAACGCATCCATCAGGGTGACCGCGCTGAACGTGGCCTCGGCCCATGGCAGGACGGTCGCGTCGCCGTGGACCACTTCTGCGGTTCCGGCCGCGATGCGATCGGCGAGCCGCTCCCGCGCCAAGCGGACCTTCGCTTCGGACCAGTCGATGCCTGCCACCCGCCGCGCTTGCGCGGCATGGACGGCCAGGAACTCGCCCCAGCCGCACGCCACATCGAGGAGGTCGTCCTCCCCTGTGGCCTCCAGCGTGTCGGCGATCAGCCGATACATCGGCCGGCACCCGTAGGAGTTGATCCAACTGCCGCCTCGTCCCGGAAGGGTTCCCTCCGCTAGGTGGGCCTTGAGTGGACGGCGCGCAATCACCCCGGCGACTGCGGCGCCGGCGACGATCGTCCCGACGGCGATGCTGCGTCTCATGATGTCCCTCCTCGCTTCCGGGGAGCGGCGACCTCCAGCGTGCTCTTGAGTCGTTCCAGCATCTTTCGGTCCGCGCGTAGGTAGCTGTCGGCGATGAGCCGCCCGACCACCGGGAGGTTCCAGAACCGGCCGGGATGGTGTGCGATGGTCACTCGGACACCCTCACCGTGGGGCTCGAACCACCAGTCGAAGCTGCCCTCCATAGCGATCGACGTCTCGTCGTGGATGTGCCGATCGGCTTGGAACTCGGTGAACTCGCCGCTGCCCCGAACAGCGATCCCGATCACCCGGGTCGCGAAGCGATACGTGGTGCCGACACCAGCGGGGGTGATGTCGACGCCGGAGAACACGACACCCGGCATCAGCTCGTTGAAGTGGGCCGGGTCTGTCACGAAGTTGAACACTCGGCCGACCGGCGCAGCGATGTCGACAGCGACAGACCCGCCCTTCACACACCCAGCCCCGGGCCGCATGACCGAACCCTCCGGGGCCGTACGTGGACGCGTCGCCCGCGTGCAGCCACAGTCTTCCAAGTACATGATGCACCCTGGATCCGAGTGGGGATAGGGCCGGCGATCCGGGCTTGGCATGCCGATCGGCTGCCGAGTCCCTCCAGGCGGCAACCGGCGAAACCGGCCTCCCGCCACTCGGAGATGTCCGTACTCGAGTGCGCACACGACAGTACGGACCCTCGACGCCCGCAGGACCGCAGGGCTCGTCATCGCTTGCGGCGAAGTGGCAGCAGGCAGTCGACGGATCAGGGCGTACAGGCACGTAGCCGACGCACGGAGCTGACGGCTCAGAGCAGGAAGGCGTGACGTGCCCTGCCTGCGCAACGGTGGTCGAGTGCCGTCACACGACCGTGTTGCGAAGCGCGGCCAAAAGGAACCCGAGGCTGATGTTCCTGGTCGTCGACGAGCTGCTGGTCCGCATGTGTCCCCAAGCGGGGTAGATGTGCGCTCTGCCGTTCTGCACGCCCGCGGCGGTCTGCTCGAACAGCTCGCGGGGATAGAAGGCGTCCTTGCCCCCGCCGATCACGAGGGTCGGCGCGGAGATCCGGTGCAGCTGCTCACCGACGTCGAAGGCGTCCTCGGCGTCGATGGTCACCAGCATGTCGGTGGGATCGTCGGGGGCCATCGATCCGACCATCCGGCGGATCAGGGGCTGCGTCGGGCGCTGCAGCGGTGTCGGCAGCATCGCGGTCATCAGCTGGGCCCAACCGCCGGCGGCGTCACCAGCCCTGGTCAGCCGCGCCAGCTCTCGTTGCAGCTCACGGCCGCGCGGACCGAGCCGATATGCCGATGCGACCACCACCAGCGCCCGGACCAGGTCCGGACGGTCCACGGCCAGCTGCAAGGCCACCGACCCGCCGGTGCTGGTGCCTGTCAGGAGGACCGGCTCACCAAACTCTTCCTCGACGGCGGCGATCAGGTAGCCGGCGATCTCCGACATCGACTCACCAAGGCGCAGCCCTGGCTTCTGGTTGACCACGTACACCCGGAAGTCGGCGCTGAGCGGCATCGCGTTGCGCAACACCATCCGGCGTTCCCACCCGGTGGGAACCTCATGCGTCGCCGTCAGCCCCATCGCCATGACCAACGGCGGCCCGTCACCGAATGCCAGGTACGGGATCTCATCGTTCAGCATCCCGGTCGTCACTATGGACACCGGCACACCTCGGCCTCGCTCCCTCGACGTTGCCAACCCGCCGGCCCATCCGACAGAGCCTGAAGTCTCACCTTCCTGCTTCCAGACACTCACCAGCATCGGCATGTGAAGCAACCCTCCTCGCTCGCAGGTGCTGCCTGTGGTCGGTCCTGCGTCGTGACCGAAGACCTCGAACCAAGCAGGACCGGACGGGCATGGCTCGTAGCCGCCGCTCCGTTTCTGTCGATCAAGTAGACGGGCACACCCGGACCCGGCAAGGGAGCACGATCAGGTTGGCGCAGCCCCGCACAACGTCAGCTGTCATGGGCTCTCGCGGCGCCTACAGTTTCGTCTCAACACGGACCTTGGATGTCCGGATGTCCGGGGTCCGGACTCCCTCTGCGAGTCGCAGCGGCACTTCGTGCAGCGTCACGGTCGAATCGTCCTATCGGAGCAGGCGCAGCTTCACGAATCTTGAGGACGGCGATACGGGGTGTTGCCCCTTGCCCCGTTCCCGCCGTACCTCGACTACCTGGGCGGCACCGACACCATCCAAGTCCTAGGCGTGGCCCGCGACCATCGACGACCCGACTCCTGGCAGCCAACCGAGGCGAGATCCAGACGAAGGATGCGCTCCCCCTCCGAGTCCAGTGCGCCGGTCGGCACGAGTCCGAGACGGTCGTAGAAGCCGCCGGGACCGCCCTCCCCGATCACGTGGCTGGTGAGCAGCTCCGTCGCTCCCTCGGCACGGATGAGCCGAACGACCTCATCGACGATCGCGCGGCCGATACCGCGGCCGTGGTGCCGCTCATCCACGAGCAGCTTCCACAGAAACCAAGGACCGATGATGTCCGGCGGATCCGGCGTCACGTCCCAGCTGAGCATGACGAAGCCAACCGGCTCGCCGTCCAGGTACACCGCGCGATACCACGGGTTGCCCTCAGACGTCTCCGCCGCCTCCTCGATCGAATCGGCGACCGATGACACGAACCGACCTTCCGCCGGCCCCGCGTGGATGGCCGCTACGGCGTCCCGGTTCTCATCGGTGATCTCGCGCAGCGCGATCGATGGCATGCACCGATGCTACTGCCGTGGCTCAGCGTCAAGCAGCGGCTGGTTACTTCGCAGATCGACCAACTCGGCAGACGGCGGGTCGTACGCAGCCGCGCACGGTTGTAGCCGCGCCTGGTCGACGTGCCCAGCGGCCCGAAACCGACCCCGCCATCCGCCGCACGACCGTCAGGCGCCGCTCGACACGGTCGAAGGGCCCCGCCGAGCCCTTCGACCGGCTGTCGCGTGCCGGCCTCAGCCGCCCCCGCCCTTGCGGACCAGGTGCAGCTTGAGGGCTCGCAGCGACCAGGTGCCATCACGGTCGATCTGCAGGCGGTCCATCGATGAGTAGTGCCAACGCTGACCGTCGACGTCGACGACGGTGGCCTGCAGCCTCCCCCCGAACGAGTTGATCCGCGTTCCGCTGATGTCCCAGTCGTTGTCGTTGCCCCGGAAGCGGCCGCTGCCGACCGCCCATGGCTCGGTCTGCTCGTCGGTCGCGGTGCAGGCCGTCTCCTGATCGGTCAGTTCGTCGTCGAAACGCCAAAGTTCGAGTTCGACCGCGCCTCCCCACGTCCCCACGATCGCTCCCTTGCCGGTCTCGACCACGAGAAGCGGCACGAGCCGGGTGACCGGTGCGTCCCCTTCGTACCCTGACGCCTCCCACGCGCAGAACGCCTCGCGGGTGTAGTTCACGAAGACCACGAACCCGTTCTCCCAGTCGGCGTACAACTGCGATTCGATGCTGTCAAATCGTTCCGCTGGTGCCGCCACGGCCGGGGTGGCGAGCGTTGCCAGCGCCAGCATCACGATCATCGCCGTCAGGCGGCGGGTGCCGGGCGACGTCGCGCGGTCGGCTGCTCTTCGTCCTGCTCCCGGATCGGGTGGAACCATGCGAAGGGTGTCTTGCATCGTCGTACCTCCTGTCGCTCGCGTCGATAGGGTCCGAACCCCACGCCACGGGACCGGCGAACCGGCCGAGATCGACCATGCCCCTCACGCGCCGGGGGCGCATCAGGGCAGGCACGCGGTCCCCGACAGGCGGCCTTCGTGTTGGTACGGACGGTCCACAGGTGGGCTGCCTGCTACAGCTCGAGCGCAGGCTGGGCCCGCGGGGCCGGAATCCAAGCGCCGGCAACTCGTTCGGGCCGGGCGGTGTCCATCGGCTGTCCGAACCGGTGAGCCCGCAGAGCGCACAATGCCCCCAATGGGCCTCGACCGTCGAACAGGAACGACGTCAGCCGCGCGGTCCGTGTCGACTCCGAGCCGGCCCGCGAGGCCGCCGAGCACATGTGCAGCCCGGAGGCCCGTAACGCGCCGACCGGTGCAGCTCGAGGCTCGGACCGGCCGCCGCGTGAGCGCCGACACCGCGGACCTGCGCCGCGAGGTCCATGGTCGAGATCGTGACGCTTGTGGGCCCGGGCAGCCGTGACTCAGAATTTCAGCGTCTCGACACCGCGTCACAACGGCGGGTATCGCACGGCTCGGGTCCAACCTTCAGGGCTAGGTCTCGCCCGCGTGGGCGATATGGACGAACTGCCGCCACAGCAGCACGACTAGGAGCGCTGATCCGATGAACCCGAACCAGAACGGCGCGGTGATGCCGAAACTGCGGGCCAGCACGCCGCCGAGCGGTGCGCCGAGTACCAGTCCGCCCCTGTTGGCGACGCGGTAGACGCCGGTCACCCGACCGAGCAGCGGGTTCGGCACCGCCCGCTGACGGACAACGGTGAAGAGAGTGCCCCAGACCAAAGCGTGTGCGCCGAACACGACCAGGGTGGCCAGCGCCACGGCAGGGATCGTGGTCAGGGCGAGCGACAGATGGGTGCCGGTCTCGACGAGCACCCGACGGGCAGCAGGGACGCCAGGCGGAAGCGCCGCTCGAGAGCTCCGTAGGAGACCGTCCCGATCACGCCGCCGATGGCGACGGCCGTCATCAGCAGCCCGAACCCGACCTCACCCATCCCGAGACGCTCACCGGCGTAGAGGACGAGCACACTCCACCCGGCACCGAAGGTGACGTTGAAGGCGAAGATGGTGAGCGTGAGCGTGCGCATCGGCGGGTGGCCGACCAGCCAGCGCAGCCCCTCCACCGTGTCCGCCCACACGCCTGCGACCTCGGTGCGCTCGCTGCGCATGCTGCCGACGATGCGCGAGATAAGCGTCGCGCCCAGGACGAAGGCAGCCGCGTTCGCGGCGAACGGCAGGGCCATGCCGGCCGCGAACAGCGCCGCACCGATCGGCGGCGCCACCATCTGGTTGGCGAGCAGGAAGGCCCCCTGCATGCGCGCGTTCGCGACGCCCAGATCCTTGCGGGCGACAAGGCTCGGCAGCAGGGTGCTACTCGCCGAGTCGGCGAACGTCTCTGCCGTGCCGAGCACGAACAGCACGACAAGCGCCCACGCGATGGTCAGGGTCTCGGTGACGACGAGGGCGACCAGTGCGAGCAGCACGCCCGCGCGGGCGAGGTTGACCACGACGACCATCCGGCGCCGGTCGAGGCGGTCGGCGGCCACCCCACCCCCCATCCCGAAGAGCAGCATCGGCAGCCACTGCGCCGTCAGCGCCATGGACACGAGGAACGCATCGCGGGTCAGCGAGGCCACGAGCAGCGGCCTGGCGAACCTCGCCGGGTGGGCCGTCGCGAACGCCCGCACGCCAGGGCACCGCGACCGGCCGCTTCCTCTTCCGACAGCAACTTCTAGGCGGTGAGGCAACGCCCGTACTCAGCCGCCGGAGTACGGTGGGATCGCCACGAGGGGGACGTGATGGTGGTGCGGGATCTCTGGGCCGGCGCCGATGTGCGTTGGCAGGGCCGTGAGACGGTGCGTGAGGGCGTGCGGCTGCGTCCAGGTGATCGGGCCGTCGTCACCGATGCGGGCCGTCACCACGTCACGTCGGGTCGGATTGCTGTACCACCACGCAGGGACACGGCCGCCTCGGCCGAGCCGCGGTGTGAGGATCCGGCTGACCTCGGGCGACGAAGTGACGGTGCCGCGCAAGCATCTCGAACTCGTGCCGCCTGACCATCCGCTGTCACCGGAGCCCGATGGCACGCAGGCTGCGTGGTGGCTTGAGCAGCTGGAGCCGTGGGGCGAGCACGACCTGTCGGTGAGCTCGCTGGTCCCGTCGGGCCTTCCGGCGGTGTGCCAGGTGCTGCACCCCTGGTGGGGCACCGATGCCGAGCCGATCAGCTGGCGATCGGCCGCGTCACAGCTCGGCTTCGCCAGCGTCACCGACTTCGACCGCAGCCGCGAGATGCTCCATCCCGGCCGCGCAGGATGCCGGCCTGTCCGCATCCTGTGGCGAGCTCGACACCAACGTTGCCGGTGCGCTCCTCGACAACCTGACGAACGCCACGACGTCCCCCGACGACGTCTTCGCCGCGGTCTGGGAAGGCTGGGGCGATGTCCCTGCCCAGCGCTTCCCCGGCGCCGCGCAGCTCGACACGCCGGGTCGCGGCCACTTCCTGCTTCGCGGACCGCTGAGGGGCGTGCTCAGCTCGGTGGCGGCGTCGAACATCGACCGACCCGCAGCAGGACTGTGGTGGCCCGCAGACCGAGCTTGGTTCGTCGCGACCAAGATCGAGTTCGAGTGGACGTTCGTCGCGGGCGATCTGACGCTGATGGAGAGCCTGCGCACCGACGAACGGCTCGAGGTGGCTGCCACGGCGTTCCACGCTGCGGCCAACCGTGCTGCCGAGCCACGGTGACCGGCGGGTGATCGCTCGGCACGTCATGCGCACCGGGCTGTAGCGCCCGCTGTCACTACCTCAGCGTCGGCCCGCACGACGCCGGAACGGAGCGGTGGCTGCAACTCCTGGGGGCCGTGATCCACCGCGGACCTTGGATGCCCGCAGGACCGCAGAGAATCCGATTGGCCGGATTCGATTCGTCCCGGGGGGAGTTGGGTGGGCACTTCCGCCCAACCCGCCGTCGCCTCGTCATCGGACAATGCGTGGGTGGAAGCCGACAATGCTGCCGCATCGTCAAAGAGGGTCCGCCGCTCCCCGGGCGGCCGGGTCGCCGGGCATGGTTTCCGGCCCTGCTACGGGGGCGGGGCGGTCCCGAGATGGGAATCGACCCGCCCGACGCTCCATCGTGCGACTGGACCAGGGCAGCGGGTCAGGGAGCGGGAGCCACGCGGTGTCCGACTACCACCTCTGGCTGTGGCCGCTGCCCCATCGGAGCCGCTCGAGTTCGTCGTCGCCTGGCCGGCGCTGGCGCTGCCCGAGACCCGCTGCATGACGACGGGCGAGCGACGTCGCCGCGTCCGGCGACGCAACAGAGCTGTTCGGCGCCTGAGCCCCACCGGAACGGCGACCGATCAGTCGACGTCAGCTACCCGCAGCCACGGCTCCGACACCCACACCTCGAGGAACGCGCGCCACTCGTCGTCCGCGAGCTCGTGGATCTCGAGCACCAGGTCGCCTCGATCGGTCAGCTCCCAGCGGAAGATCTCCGGATCGCCACCCCCCGCGTAGGTGATCCGCATCAGGTCGCCATCGAGCTCGTAGGTGCCCATCACGACCTCCTGGTCCCACCACTCCCCGTCCTGGAACGTGTTCGACCACACACCCACGTTGGGTTCGATCTGGTCCTCCGGGACCCCGGCGGCGCGCAGTTCCTCCTCGATGACCTCGTTCCGGTAGACGCCGTTGATGACGCTCGGGTCGTCCGTGAACGCGAGGTCGTCGCCGAGCTGCTCACCGGCGACCGGTTGCCCGCAGGGCTCCGGCAGGGGCGCCTCGTCGAGCTCCGCTGCCATCGCGCGGATCGTGGCGATGTCGGCGGCGACGACCGGGTCGGCTTCGAGGTCGGCGTAGACGGGCTGGGTGGCCTCGCGGAGCCCTGCGAGTGCCTCCTCGCTCGCCAGCGCGACGGTGCCGCCCTGCTCGCAGAACGACGCCGCCGCCTCCACGTCGCTTTGGCGGGTGTCGATGCTCCACTGCAGGGTCTCCACCACCGCCTGCCGCAACAGCTCCTGCTGCGATGCGGTCAGCTCGTCGAACGCGTCCGCGTTCATGACCAGCGCACCGAGCTTCGGATAGAAGGTCACGTTCCCGGTCGCCGCCATCCCGGACACGAAGTCCAGCTGGAAGCTCGCCTCCACCGCGGCGTGGACGGCCGGGTTGTTGTCCGCCTGCGAGGTTGTCGCGCCGAGCGCGGCGAACAGCGCGTCCGTCGCCTGCGCTTGCGGCGCGCGGATGGTCGCCCCGTCGTAGTCCTCGGGACCGAGTAACGGCTCCTCGAACCCGAACGGGTGACGCAGCCCCTCCGGGATCAACGCCAGGCCAACCATCCCGACGTCCTCGAGGTCGCCGAGGACGTCCTGGGCCACGTCGCTGGTGACCACGGCGTCCAGCAGCGGATCGCTGTCGATGAGGAACGGTGCGTCCAGCACCCGCAGGCGGGTGACCCCGAGGTCTGGCAAGGCGCGGGACGGGACGATCGCGAGGTCGAGCGCACCGCTCATGACCTCGCGTGCGACGTACTGGTCCCAGTCGGGTTCGTCCCACCCGACCCGCCAGGTCGGCTCCAGCCGGATGGTGTCGTCGGACAGCTCCGCCACCCGGTCTGCGAGGTCCTGGATCTGGTCGGCGGCCGGCCGCCCCGGGAAGTCGTTCGTACCGATCTGCAGCACGACGGGCACCCCGGTCGGACCGGCCGGGTTGACCGGGCCCTCTGGATCGATGGCCTCGACGGCGGCCGACCCGCAGGCGGTGGCCACACCGGCGAGCAGTGCGGAACCGAGCAGTGCGACGATGAACCTGGACATGGCCCGCTCCCCTCCGATTCGTGCGCACCTCGCGTCTGGCGGTGCGCGAGTCTGGCACCTCTCGTGCCGACGCCGCTGACGATACGGACCGGCCGATCGACGGTCGACGGTGCTGCCACCGGACCCGTTGCGGTCGGGTCGTGGCTGGCACCGAGCGTTCCGTCGTGGCCAGCACGGATGCGGCGACGTACGCTCCACGCGCTGCAGGGCTCGGTCACGCGGGGCGATCGGGCCACCCGGGAGCCGAGGGAGACGTGACGGGCCGCGAGGCGGTGCGTGACGACGGCCAGCAGGTCCGGCCCGTCGGATCGTCCACGCTGCGCCCGGCCCTGCCGCTCGGCGTCTCGGTCGGCGTGGTGGGTGCCGGCTTCGCCGCCATCACCGTCGGTCGGGGCTGGTCCGTTGCGGCGGTGTGGCTGCCGGACCTGCTCGTCGGCTTCACGTTCGCCGCCGCCGGCCTGGTGGCGTGGCCGCGCTCGCGGGCGACCGGAGTCCTGCTGGCGGTGGCGGGGCTCACCTGGTTCGCGGGCCACCTCGACGTCGCGGCGACGTTCTGGCATCGCGGGCCGCTGGTCCATCTGCTGGTGACCTACCCGGGGTGGCGACCACGGTCCCGGCCGGAGGGGTTGGCGGTCCTCATCGGCTACGTCGCCGCGCTCGTCCCCGCGACCTGGGGCGACGACGCGACGGCGGTCGTGCTCGGTGTGCTGCTGCTCGGCCTCGTCGCCCGCTCGTCGGTGCACGCCGGCGCCCCGGTCCGGCGCTACCGACGGGCGGCGCTGGTCGCGACGGTCGGTCTGGTCGTTAGCCTGCTCGCCGGCGTCTGGACGAGGTCCGTGGGTCTGGCGGAGGTGACGGCGCCGGTCGCGCTCCTCGTCTACCAGGTCGTGCTGTGTCTGATCGCCGTCGGCCTCGTGTCGGTCCTGCGCCGGAGCGCGACGCCGGCCGTCACGGACCTGGTCGTCGAGCTCGATCCCACGCGCTCCGGGACGCTGCAGGACGCGCTCGGACGGGTGCTCCACGACCCCGGCCTCCAGGTCGGGTACTGGCACGCACCGAGCGGACGCTACGTCGATGTCGAGGGTCTCGCGCTCAATCTGCCGGAGCCAGGGCCGGGGGCTGGGCGGACGACGACGCTCGTCTCCCGGGCGGGTGAACGGTTCGCCGCGCTGGTCCACGACCCCGCCGTCCTCGACGACGTGGCGTTGACCGAGGCGGTCGGGACCGCCACACGGCTGACCGCCTCGCATGCGATGTTGCAGGCCGACCTGCGTGCGCACGTCACGAAGGTCGAGGACTCACGTCGCCGCCTGTTGCTCGCCGACGACCACCAGCGCCGTGCGTTCGGCCACCGATTGGCCACCGGGCCGGTGCGCCGGCTGGAGCAGCTCCGCGCTGACCTCGCGGGTCTCGGACCGCCGCGCGCCAGCCGGCATGTCGCACGGGCGTTGTGCCACCTCGACGGCAGCCTGGCCGACCTCGCGGGCATCGTCGACGGACTGCCACCGCACGAGCTGGCCGATGGGTTCGAGGTGGCGCTCACGGCGCTCGCGGAGCGCTGCCCCGTACCGGTCCAACTCCGGCTGGCGGACGGCCGCTTCCCGGCCGAGGTGGAGGTCACCGTGTGGTTCACGTGCGCCGAGGCCCTGACGAACGCAGCCAAGCACGCCGCCGCGACGAGCGTGTCGATCGCTGTCGAGCGGCGGGCCGGCGGCCTCGCGGTCGAGGTCGTCGACGACGGACGCGGCGGTGCAGACGTCGCGGCAGGGACCGGCCTGCGAGGGCTCACGGACCGGCTGGAGGCCCTCGGCGGGCGCCTGGTCGTCGTGTCCGAGCTGCATCGGGGGACCCGGGTGGCCGCGACGATCCCGCTGCCTGGCACGGATCGAGCCTCCGCCGGGCGAACGTCATGAGCGCCACCGAGGTGGCCGTCGCAGCGCCCGTCGCGCGGGGCCGGCACGGGTGGGCCGTCGCAGCCGGCGCGTTCGCGTTCGCGTCGCTGCTGCTGCTGCCGACGCCCGGCAGCGCGGTCACGACCTACGCGACCACGCTCGTCACGGCGGTGCTGCTCGCAACGGCCGGGCTCGGCATGGTCGCCGCCGGGATCGCGCTCGAGGTGAGCCGGCCGGAGGGGAGTGCGGGCCCCCTGGCGGCGCTCGTCGGGGTCGCGTGGCTCGCACAGCTCTGGGTCGGGTGGAGCGGCGGACCCCCGCTCGCCAGGAGCCTCGGCGCCGTCCTGTCGCCGTTGCTGCTACCCGCACTGCTCCACCTCGTCCTGGTGTTCCCGGGCGAGCGCCTGGTCGGTGCGACCGAACGCGCCCTCGCGGCGGCCGGCTGGATCGGCACGCTGGTCCTGACGATGGTCCTCGCCCTGTTCCGCAACCCGCTCCAGGATCTGTGGTGCTGGAGCAACTGCAGCGACAACAACGTCTTCCTCGTCAGAGGTGACCTCCTCATCGCGCGCGCCGCAGGGACGGCGTCGCTGTGGTTCGCGGCCGTGCTCGGGCTGGTGGCGGCGGCGTGGGTGGCGCGGCGCCTGGCGCTCGCGTCGCGCGCGTGGCGGGCGACCGCCTGGATGGTGCTCGTCCCGGCGGCGGTGCTGCTGGTGGCACAGGCCGTCTACGCCGCAGCGGTGCTGCTGCACGTCGATGCGCTGCGCGCGAACCCCGTCGAACCCAGCCACGTCCGTTTCTCCGTGATCTTCGTGGTCCGTGCCTCGTCGCTGCTGCTGGTGGCGACCGGCGTCGCGTGGTCGGTGCTCCGCGACCACCGCCGGCGGACCGCCGTGCTCCGTCTGGCCGACACCCTGGGCGCCGCACCGCGGCCGGGTTCCCTCGAGGCCGTGCTGGCCCGGTCGCTGCGGGACGCCACGGTGCGGGTGCGCTACTGGTTGCCGTCGATGCGCCAGTGGGTGGACGTCGCGGGACGTCCCGCGCCAGGTCCCGTGCACGACGGGCAGGCGACCGTGACGATCCAGCGCGACAGCGAGCCGGTCGCCGCCGTGGACCACGACCCGGCACTGGTCGGGACGGTCGACCTCGCGGCGCAGATCGGCGCGGCCGCGCGACTCGCGATCGACAACGAACGCCTGCGCGCGGAGGCGCTCGCGCTCCTCGGGCAGGTCGTGGCGTCCCGGGCGCGCCTCGTGGCGGCGGGCGACGAGGCGCGTCGGTGCCTCGAGCGGGATCTGCACGACGGGGCCCAGCAGCGGGTGCTGGCGATCGGCAGCGAGCTGCGGCTGGCCCGGAACGCCACGCCCGCTGACGATCCGGCGACGGCGGTCGTGCTCGACCGGGCGATCGACCTGACGCGTGAGATGCTGGTCGAACTGCGGGCACTCGCCCACGGCATCTTCCCCGCGGTCCTGGACGAGGCCGGCCTGGACGCGGCCCTGTGGGAGCTGTCGGCGGACGCGGCCGTCGCCATCGAGGTCGCCGCGGTCCCGGAGCGCCGCTACCCGCCCACGGTCGAGCAGGCGGTCTACCTCGTCGTCGCCGAGGCAGCTGAGGCCGCGGCCCAGGCGGGCACTGGATGGTTGCGCGTGCGCATCGAGGAGGCGGCGGGCCGGCTGGCCGTCGAGGTGCAGGGCACGGCGGACGGCCCGTACGTGCATGTTGCCGACCGGGTGGCGGCGGCGGGTGGCATGCTGTCGCTCGGAGCGGGACGTCTGCGAGCGGAGGTGCCATGCGGGTCGTCGTCGCCGACGATTCCCTCCTGACCCGCGAGGGCATCGTCCAGCTGCTCCGGGCGGCCGCTGTCGAGGTGGTGGGGCAGGCGGAGGACGCCGGCGGCCTGCTGCGCGAGGTCGCCCGCACCTCGCCTGACGCGGCTGTGGTCGACATCCGGATGCCACCCACCCACACCAACGAGGGGCTCGTCGCCGCCCAGCGCCTGCGCAGCGGGTACCCGGGCGTCGCCGTGCTGATCCTGTCGCACCACATCGCGCCGTCGTACGCGATGCAGCTGCTCGACGAGTACCCGGAAGGGGTCGGCTACCTGCTCAAGGAGCGCGTGTTCGACGCCGCGGTCCTCGTCGACGCGCTGCGCCGCATCACCGACAGGGAGACGGTCATCGACCCGACGATCGTGGCCCGCCTGGTACGCAAGCCCCGCAAGGCCGGGGCGCTCGACCGGCTGAGCGAACGTGAACGCGAGGTGCTCGGCCTGATCGCCGAGGGGCTGTCCAACCAGGCGATCGCCGCGGAGCTGTCGGTGACGGAGCGGACCGTGGAGGCCCACGTCTCGCACGTGTTCACGAAGCTCGGGCTGGTGGAGGACCCGACCGCCCACCGGCGGGTGCAGGCGGTGCTTGCGTTCCTGCGCGGCTCCGACTGACAGCCGCGGTCGGCGGCAGGACCTCCTTGGCCCTGCCGCCGTGCCCCCCGCGGAGCGTCACCCGAGCGCCGTGTGGACGTCGTCGCACCACGAGCGACCCTCGCTCTGGAAGTTGCCTGCCGAACGGAGCTCGCGGATGAAGGTGCCATCGTCGGCGTCGTAGTCCCAGATCATCTCGTAGAACATCACGCCGGCGTCGAGCACCCGCAACCCCGTGGAGGCGGTCCAGAGCCACCGGCCGGCACGCAGCACGGTCAGCGTGGCGGTGCCGTCGTCGTTGAGGCGGACGTCGATGTCAGCATCGTTGAACGCGAACCGGAGCTGCCAGGTGCGGCCGTCGTCCGGGTTGGTCAGGGTGTAGGTGCCATGGATCCTGACCGCGCCGTACCACAGCTGGTCACGGCCACGGGTGTTCTCCACGAAGCTGCCCCGCACGTCGAAGCGCTCGTGGAGCGCGAGGCCACACTCCACGACGTCCTGCTCGAAGACGTCGTGCCAGTGTTCGGTGCCAGCCGGGGCCGCGCTGGCGAGGCTCGCCGGCGCCAGCAGCGCGACCAGCAGCAGCGTCACGGACAGCAGACGGACGGATCGTCGGTCCATCGGGGTTCCTCCCTCCGTGCCGGCGAGCGCACGTCACCGGCTGCCCGACGACCATCCGCGTGCCGCGCCGGTCCGACCACCGTGCCAGCACCAGGATGCGCTGACCCGACGGTGTGGCTGACCCCGGAACTCGACCAGCTGTCCGAGGTAGCCACAACGGTGAGGCCCGACCTCGGGTGGTGGCCGCGATGCGCCCCCGGCCGTTGCGCGACATCGTGAGGCGGTCCCCACGATGCAAGGAGAACCGACCGTGCACCGACGACTCAGCGTCGCTGTCCTGACCGCCCTCGTGGTACTGGCGCTGGCGCCAGCGGCCGTGGCGGCACCACCGCGGACTGTAGACCCGTCCACCGTCACGCCACCGCTGAACCCCAACTTCACCTGGACCTGCTTCGACACCGGGGCCGGCCCGATCTGCCAGGGCACCTACGAGGACGCCTGGGCGGACGAGGACATCGGCGAGGACTGCGGCGGCCAGCCGATCTACACCTCGGGCTCGGGCGTCGAGCGGATGACCCGCTGGCACCTGCCCGACGGACGCGCCACCAAGACGGTGGTGAACCTGCGCTACCGCGACACGCTGAGCCTCTCGCCGTCCGGTGACGGTCCGGTCGTGCACCTCCGCGCGTCCTGGAACCGCCACTACGACTACCTCGTGCCGGGTGACCGCTCGACGCGCGTGCTGACCGAGCCAGGGGCGTGGTGGCTGGCCACCGCGCCCGGTCACGGGATCGTCTTCCAGGACACCGGGCTGATCCGCTGGCTGCCGGGCGCCGAGTACGAGGAGCTCGACATGATCCGCGGACCACACGACTCGCTCACCGACTGGGAAGGTGCGTTGGCGGCGGTCTGCGCCGTCCTGACCGGATGATCTGGGCGCGGGCGTCAATGGCTGGCCGCCGACCAACCCTTCCCTGAAGCTCGAAGCGCAAGAGGCGATGGGCGTCCAGTACCCAACGGCGGTTGATCCGATGAGGCCCCATGCAACGCGCGTTCTTGCCACGAAGACCCACGGGAGAGTGCGGTCCTCGCAGCCCGGAGGGCCGCACTTGCCAGCGGGCCGTTCAACGCGGCTAGATCCGAGGTGGGGGGTCAGGTCCCAGTTCCTGGACCTGGCAGAACTCGCACCCGTTGGTGCTACCCGAGGCTCGCTGGCGAGTACCGGGCTTGCTCGCAAGACCGGAGTGAAGGCGCCCATTCTGGGTGTTTCGCTGGGGGGGCGAGCGCGGGGTAGTAGGTGAACTGCTCGCGTTCGGCCCACCTGAGCAGCTGGTGCTGGTCGTTGCGGCTCACCTGCCACCTTGCGGACCGGTTCGGTGACGGTGCCGGTGGCGGGGGAGCCGTGCACGTCCGGCAGTGGCTGGCCTGCGGATGGCGCCGGGACCTACTCGTCGGTGTCGGGGGCGGTGTCGGGCAGCCAGCCGAGCAGCCGGTGCAGCCGTGCGGTGGGGACGAGCAGCCGGCCGCCGATGCGGATGGTGGGGATCTGGCCGCGGTTGGCGCCGC
>SKJO01000112.1 GCA_007121975.1 Nitriliruptoraceae bacterium
ACGTCGCGATGGCCGGCCAGGAGCGGCTCAAGGCCGCCCGCGTGCTGCTCGTGGGCACCGGTGGACTCGGTTCCCCGCTGGCGCTGTACCTCGCTGCCGCCGGAGTCGGCACCATCGGCCTCGCCGACGACGACGTCGTGGATGCCTCCAACCTGCAGCGCCAGATCATCCACGGCACCTCGGACATCGGCGTGCACAAGGTCGACTCCGCCCGGGCCTCGATCCTCGAGATCAACCCGCACGTGCAGATCGTGGAGCACCGCACGTTCCTGACCTCCGAGAACGCGCTCGAGATCATCGCCGACTACGACCTGGTGATCGACGGCACCGACAACTTCCCGACCCGCTACCTCGTCAACGACGCGTGCGTGCTGCTCGGCAAGCCCAACGTGTACGGCTCGATCTTCCGCTTCGAGGGACAGCTCAGCGTGTTCTGGGCCCAGCACGGCCCCTGCTACCGCTGCATGTTCCCCGAGCCCCCGCCGCCGGGCATGGTCCCCAACTGCGCCGAGGGTGGGGTGCTCGGGATCATGGCCGGCCATATCGGCACCGCCCAGGGCATCGAGGGCATCAAGCTGCTCACCGGCATCGGTGAGCCGATGATCGGACGGCTCGGGCTGTACGACGCGCTCGAGCAGCGCTGGACCTACGTCAAGGTGAACAAGGACCCGGCCTGCCCGGTGTGCTCTCCCGAGCCCACCGTCACCGAGCTGATCGACTACGAGGAGTTCTGCGGGGTTCCGTCCCACGACGGGCTCGTCGAGGTGGACGCCTCGCTCGCCGACGTCGAGATCCTGCCGACCGAGTACGCCGACATCGCCGACAAGCCCGACGTGGTCCTGCTCGACGTGCGTGAGACCCACGAGTACGAGATCAACCGGATCCCCGGGGCGGTGCTGATCCCCAAGGACACCCTGCCCGGCCGGCTCAGCGAGCTCGACCCGACCGCCGACTACGTCGTGCACTGCAAGTCGGGCATCCGGTCGCTGGAGTCCACCGAACTGCTGCGCGGAGCCGGGTTCAAGGCCCGCTCGATGCGCGGTGGGATCGATGCCTACGCCCGGCAGATCGACCCGAGCATCCCGGTGTACTGATCGCCCCGGCACCGGCTGGCCTCAGGGTGCCGGCTGGCCTCAGGGTTCCGGCTGGCCTCAGGACGCGAGTGGGGCCAGCCGCGCGGTGAAGTGGCGCAGCCACCTCGGCTGCTCGACGATCTCGTAGCCGCGCAGCCGATCGGCGCGCGCCGCGACCGCCGCGATCACCTCGCCGACGTAGTCGACGTGGCTCTGGGTGTAGCTGCGCCGTGGCAGCGCGAGGCGCACCAGCTCGTGCGGGGCGGTCAGGTCGGGCTGCCCGGGCTCTCCCGGTGGTCCGGGCTCGCCCGGCCGGCCGAACATCAGCGTGCCGATCTCGACCGCACGCACCCCGCCCTCCAGGTACAGCTCGCAGGCCAGGGCCTGGGCGGGCAGTTCGTGGGCGGGAATGTGGGGGAGCAGTGCGCCAGCGTCGAGGTAGACCGCGTGCCCGCCGGGCGGGCGCACCGTAGGCACCCCTGCCGCCCAGGCCTTCTCGGCCAGGTAGGCCGCGGTGCGCACCCGGTAGCGCAGGTAGTCGGGATCCGTCACTTCCTTGAGCCCGACCGCCAGCGCATCGAGGTCGCGGCCCGCCAGCCCGCCATAGGTGGGGAAGCCCTCGGTGAGGATGAGGTTGTCGCGGCAGCGGGCGGCGAGCTCCGGATCGTTGAGCGCGAGCACCCCGCCGATGTTGGCCAGCCCATCCTTCTTGAGGCTGATCGTGCAGCCGTCGGCGAGCCGGAACACCTCCTCGGCGATCTCCCGCGGGCTGCGGTCCTGCTGGCCGGGCTCGCGCTCCTTGATGAACCACGCGTTCTCCGCGAAGCGGCACGCGTCGAGGAAGAAGGGGGTCTGGTAGCGGTCGCAGATCTCACGGACCCCCCGCAGGTTCGCGAGGCTGACCGGCTGTCCGCCGCCCGAGTTGTTGGTGATGGTGACCAGCACCAACGGCACCTGCGCGTCCTGTCCGCTCCCGCCCTGCCCGCCTGGCCCGCCTGGCCCGCCCTGCCCGCCTGGTCCACCTGGCCCGCCTGGTCCGCCTGGCCCGCCTGGTCCGCGCAGCGTGGCCTCGAGCGCCTCGAGGTCGAGGTTGCCCTTGAACGGCGCGTCGAGCTGCAGGTCACGCCCCTCCGCGCAGACCAGGTCGCGGGCCTCGGCCCCCTGGAACTCGACGTTGGCGCGGGTGGTGTCGAAGTGGGTGTTGTTGGGCACCACATCGCCCGCCGAGACCATCTCGCCGAACAGGATCCGCTCGGCCGCCCGGCCCTGATGGGTGGGGATCACGTGCGCGAAGCCGGTCAGGTCGCGCACCACCGTCTCGAAGCGCTCGAAGGACCGCGCCCCGGCGTAGGACTCGTCGCCACGCATGATCGCCGCCCACTGCTCGGAGGACATCGCCCCGGTCCCCGAGTCGGTCAGCAGGTCGATGAGCACGTCGTCGGCGGCCAGCGCGAACAGGTTGTACCCGGCCGCGGCGAGCGCCTGCTCCCGCTCGGCGCGGGTGGTGAAGCGCAGCGGCTCGACCGCCTTGATCCGGAACGGCTCGATGATGGTGCGCTCATGCACGGCGGGCTCCTCGCAGCTCGACCCCCCGAGCCTAGATGCGCTGGTCGCGTCCACCGTGGCTGCGTGCGGTGTCAGTCACGGTCCCACCCCTCGAGCACCTCGATGACGACGCTCACGAACGCCTCGGCGTCCCAGCCGAACTCGTGGCCGGTGTGGTCGGCACCCAGGTGCACGATGACCAGCCTCTCGGAGGGAACCACCAGCAGGAGTTGGCCCTGGTGGCCCTGCCCCCAGAACGCGTCCCGGGGCAGCCATGGGATGCGCCGGCTGGCGTCGAGGTGGCGGTTGAGCCACCAGTGCCGGCCTGACGGGGTCTCATCCGCGGCGGCGACCGGCCGGGTCGACTCCGCGACCCATCCCTCGGCCAGCAGCACCTGACCGTCCCACCCGCCGTCGTCGAGGTAGAGCTGCCCGAGCCGTGCCCAGTCGCGGGCCGAGGCGTGCACCCCACCGCCGCAGGTCAGCACGCCGGTGGTGTCGGGTTCGGCGAACGCGCTGGTCATGCCAAGTGGCGCGAAGACGAGCTCGCGGGCGAGCTCCGGGCCGAGGTCGGACACGTCGTGGGCGAGGTCGCACAGCAGCGCGCTCGATCCCGTCGACGACGAGAAGCGGGTGCCGGGGGTGGCCTCGAGCTGGCCCGCTGCCGCGTGCTCGGCGGCACTGCCTGGCCGGAAGAGCAGGTGGGTCAGGTCACTGCCTGGCTCGTAGGACTCCTCGAGGTCCAGCCCCTCGGTCATCGTCAGCAGGTCGCGCACGGTGATGCGGGTGCGCTCGTCACGCTCCCAGTCGGCGCGCAGATCCCGGTCGTCGATGCCGAGCGCGCTGTCGTGCACCAGCCGGCCGATGATCGCATCGGTCAACGGGCGGCCGAGCTCCCAGCCCGGCAGTGGGGTGTCGGGTGCGATCCCCGGCGCGTAGCCCTCGGCGATGAGCTCGCCATCCACGGCCACGACCAGCGCACGGGTGGTCGACGGCCCGTCCACTCCCCGCGTGAGGGCGGTCTCGATCGCGCCCTGCACGGCCTGTACGTCCACGCCGAGATCGATGAGCCGGCCACGTTCGGTCCCGTCGTCGGCCAGCGCGGGGGCCGCGCCGAGCGGCCACGGCACCGACGGGTCCGGTGCGGGCAGCGGCTCCAGCGGCCACAGCCGCACCTGCGGGGCGGTGCCGTGCACCAGCGTGCAGCCGATCCCCTCGGTCAGCACCGCAGTGCTCGACCAGCCCTCCTGCTGCGCGAGCGGCGGGAACCAGCCGCCGAGCATCTCGACGGTCACTCGGTCCTCGTCGGGGCCGATGCGGGCGTGCAGCCAGCCGGGTCGCAGCTCGGGCGGGAGTTCGCGCAGCACGGCATCGAGGTCGCGGCCAGCCGCCAGGTGCCCCGAGCAGATCGTGCGGGCCGCCCACCCGGTCGCGGTCGGCGCCATCGTCCCGATGCGTGACAGTGCGAGCAGCACCCCGAGCAGCAGTGCG
Source organism: Nitriliruptoraceae bacterium (assembly GCA_007121975.1). Lineage (GTDB taxonomy): Bacteria > Actinomycetota > Nitriliruptoria > Nitriliruptorales > Nitriliruptoraceae > SKJO01. Next base: position 4,110 of record SKJO01000112.1, read on the forward strand.
GCCAGTACCGCGGCGACGATCCAGATGTGGCGCATGGGCCCCCCGGGCGGCCATGATCGATTGCGGCCTCCCGGCCGACGATAGCCCGGACGGAGTGCGCGAGACGGCCGTTGGGCGGGATCCGGCGCCTCCCGGAGGCAGAGGTGCAACACTGAGCCTGGGAGCCGCAGCGAAGGGAGCACCCATGTCTGGCACGGTGAGCACGATCCTGCAACGCAAGGGCTCGACGGTGGAGACCGTCGGGCGCGACATGACGCTCGAGCGGGTCGCGCAGCGGCTGGCGGCGCTGGACATCGGTGCGGTCGTGGTGGTTGACGACACCGGCCGACCGGTCGGACTGTGCTCGGAGCGTGATGTGGTCCGTGCGCTCGCCGATGGTGGAGCCGCGGCGCTGCGCACCACCGTGGACGCGATGGTCGGCGCACAGGTGGCGGTGTGCACCGCCAGCACCGACCCCGAGCAGGTCATGGCCACCATGACCGAGCAGCGGGTGCGTCACGTTCCCGTGGTCGACGAGCATGGTTCGCTGGTCGGCATCGTGTCGATCGGCGACCTGGTGAAGTGGCGCATCGACGAGCTCGACGCCGAGCGTGCCCACCTCACCGCCTA
>SKJO01000176.1 GCA_007121975.1 Nitriliruptoraceae bacterium
CGGCGCCGGTGGTCGCGGCGGGCGGTGGCGCGCGATCCGGGGCCCGAACGCCGGACGGGTGCCGGCGGACCCGACCCCGCGATCGACGTCGGCGGACTGCCACCGCAGATGGGTGGCGCCCAGGCGCAGGACCGCGCCGGAGGCCAACTCCCGACCTTCGCCGGTGACCGGCTGGTCGTCGACCCAGGTCCCGTTGCGCGAACCGAGGTCGCGCACCCACCAGCCGGGACCGCCCACCGGGTCCGGCAGCAGCACCGCATGCCGGGCCGACACGGTCGGATCCTGCAGCACCAACGCCACGCCATCCGGGTCACGGCCGAGCACGATCGGCTCCTGGTTCAGGACCACCGTGGTGCCGGCGGCGGGTCCTTCGGTCACCGCCAGCACCGCCACCTCCCGATGCGGTCCGCAACCGGCCGTCTCCGCGTCGGGACGGGCCGGCCGGTCTCCACGGGGAGGCGGGTCGAGCAGACCGACCCGCACGACACCACCGTCACGCAACCCGACATCGGCCACCAGCGCCGAAGGTGCGTGCCACTGCCCGTCGGACCACAGCCCGAGCGGCCCGCGGCCCTCGGCCGCGAGCGCGGCGGGCAGTTCGGCGGCGCACCCGGCCGTGACCTGCGCGATCAGGTCACCGACGCTGGCCTCGGGATGGTCGAGCACCACGCTGACCTCGACCTCGACGAACGCCTCGGCGTCTTCCCACTCGATGACCAGGTCCATGCCGTCACCCCCGATCGGTCGGACACCCGGCGCTGCCCGGGGCCCGCCGCCACGCTACGGACCCCACCGCACCTGCCGCACGGATCGGCCCACCGGACCTGTGGACAACGTCGCGGAGGTGCGGGCCGGTGGACGATGCCGTTCAGCGCGCGCCCTACCCTGCCGCGCTGATGGATGCCACCCCGCTGCCGCCGCTGGACACCCACCCGTTCCTCGACGGGCTCGCCGAGCGTGTGGTCGTGCTCGACGGGGGGATGGGTACGGCACTGCAGGCGGCCGGGCTGACCGCGGCCGACTTCGGCGGCGAACACCTCGACGGCTGCAACGAGGTGCTGGTGCGCTCCCGCCCGGAGGTCGTCGAGGCGGTGCACACGAGCTTCCTCGAGGTCGGCGTGCACGCCGTGCAGACCAACACCTTCGGCGGCGCCCCGTGGGTGCTCGACGAGTACGGGCTCGGCGAGGACACCGAGCAGCTCAACCGCCTGGCCGCCGAGGTGGCACGCCGGGCCGCGGACGCCTACGCCACCACGGACGAGCCGCGCTGGGTGATCGGGTCGATCGGCCCCGGCACCCGCGCGCCGACGCTGTCGCTGGGCAAGGACCCCGCCGAGACCCCCGACTACCTCGACGTCCCCACCATGGAGGCCGGCTACCGCCGTCAGGTGCGGGGCCTGCTCGACGGCGGCTGCGACGTGCTGCTCGTCGAGACCTGCTTCGACCTGCTGCAGGCCAAGGCGGCGGTGGCCGCGGCCAACGACGTGTTCGTGGAACGAGGGGCACGGGTCCCGCTGATGGTGCAGTTCACCATCGAGAAGGACATCAACACGATGCTGCTCGGCACCGAGCCGCTGGCCGCCATCGCCGCGCTCGACCCGCTGGCCATCGACGTGCTCGGCATGAACTGCGCGACCGGCCCCGCAGACATGCGCGAGCACGTGCGCACCCTGTCGCGTTCCTCGCGCCTCCCGATCAGCGTGGTGCCCAATGCCGGCATCCCCCACCTCGAGGACGCACGCACCGTCTACCCGCTGTCGCCCGAGGGCCTGGCCGAGGCCCACCGTGAGTTCGTCACCGAGCTCGGCGTCGGGATCGTCGGCGGCTGCTGCGGGACCACGCCGGACCATCTCGCGGCCGTGGTCGAGGCGGTGGGTGCGTGCGCACCCCGCCCCCGGCGTCTGGACCGGCCGGCCCTGGTGCGCCCCGGCGCCGCCGGCCGACTGCTCGAGCCCTGCCGTGCGGACGAGCACGCGCCGGTCGTGGTCGAATGGCGGCCGGCGCTGGCCTCGCTGTACAGCGCGGTGCCCATCGAGCAGGAGAACGCGGTGCTCGCGATCGGCGAGCGCGCCAACGCCAACGGGTCCAAGGCCTTCCGCGACCTGCTGCTGGCCGAGGACTGGGAGGGGGCGGTGCAGCTGGCCCGGTCCCAGACCCGGGAGGGCGCGCACGTGCTGGACGTGTGCGTCGACTACGTCGGCCGCGACGGGGTGCCCGACATGCTCGCGGTCGTGGACCGCTACGCCACGCAGTCCACCCTGCCGCTGGTGATCGACTCCACCGAGCCCGACGTCATCGAGGCGGCCCTGATCCGGCTCGGTGGCCGGGCCGTGATCAACTCGGTCAACCTCGAGGACGGCCGGGTCAAGGCCGACCGGCTGCTGCCACTGGCCCGCCGCTACGGCGCCGCGGTGATCGTGCTCGCGATCGACGAGGAAGGTCAGGCGCGCACCGCCGAGCGCAAGGTCGCGATCTGCGAGCGCATCGCCCGGATCGCCATCGACGAGCACGGGCTCGAGCCCCACGACCTGATCTTCGACTGCCTCACCTTCCCGCTGGGCTCCGGCCAGGAAGACCTGCGCCGCGACGCACTCGAGACCCTCGAGGCGATCGAGCGGATCAAGGCGGCGGTGCCCGGCTGCGCCACGACCCTGGGGGTCTCCAACGTCTCCTTCGGGCTGGCGCCCGCCGCCCGGCAGGTGCTCAACTCGGTGTTCCTCGACGCCGCCATGCAGCGGGGGCTGGACTCCGCGATCGTGCACGTCGCCAAGATCCTGCCGCTGCACCGCATCGACGACGAGCACCGCACCGTCGCCCTGGACCTCGTCCACGACCGCCGGGGAACCGCCGGACTCAACGGGACGGCGGCCGCGGGGTACGACCCGCTGCACGAGCTGATGGCGCGCTTCGAGGGCGCCACCTCGACCAAGGCCTCCGCCGACGAGCTGGCCGCGCTGAGCGTCGAGCAGCGCCTCGAGCGGCGGATCGTCGACGGTGACCGTGACGGGCTCGACGCCGACCTCGACCTGGCCCTGGCGGAGCACGCCCCGCTGGACATCGTCAACCGGTTCCTGCTGGCCGGGATGGCGACCGTCGGGGAGCTGTTCGCCTCGGGGCAGATGCAGCTGCCGTTCGTGCTGCAGTCCGCCGAGGCGATGAAGGCGGCGGTCGGCCACCTCGAACCCCACATCGCCGCGTCGGGCGGAGCGAGCGCCAGCGCCAAGGGCCGGGTGCTGCTGGCCACCGTCAAGGGTGACGTCCACGACATCGGCAAGAACCTCGTCGACATCATCCTGCGCAACAACGGCTACGACATCGTCAACCTCGGCATCAAGCAGCCGATCGACGCGATCCTCACCGCCGCGGCCGAGCACGACGTCGACGTCATCGGCCTGTCGGGGCTGCTGGTCAAGTCCACGGTGATCATGCGCGAGAACCTCGAGGAGCTCAACGCCCGCGGGTTGGCGTCGCGGTACCCCGTCCTGCTCGGGGGCGCGGCCCTGACCCGCGGCTACGTCGAGGACGACCTGCGCGCGATCTACGACGGCGAGGTGTTCTACTGCAAGGACGCCTTCGAGGGTCTGCGGGTGCTCGAGGTGGTGATGGCCGCCCGCCGGGCGTCGGCCAGCGCGGCCAAGCCGGCCGACGTCGCTGCGGCTGGCGGGCTCGCCGCCGGAGCGGCTGGCGATCCGAACCCGGCGGGTGAGCCAGGCGCGACTCTGGCCACGCTCGCAGCCCGCCGCGAACGCCGCAGCCCGACCCGGACCCGTGCCGCCGAGGCACCACCGGCGACCGACGCCCGCGGCCGACCGCGTTCGGCGGTGGCCACCGACGTCGAGGTGCCGTCCCCACCGTTCTGGGGGCAGCGGGTGGTGCGCGGCATCCCCATCGGCGAGGTCGCACCGCTGCTCAACGAGGTCGCCCTGTTCCGCAACCAGTGGGGCTTCGGCCCGGGTGAGCTCGACCCCGACGGCTACGCCGAACTGCTCGATCGTGAGGCACGCCCGGTGCTGCGTGAGTGGCTGGCCCGCGCACGGGCGGAGAAGGTCGTGACTCCCGAGGTGGTCTACGGCTACTACCCGGTCAACGGCGACGGCGACGACCTGGTGGTCTGGCACCCCGATGCGCCGCTGGACCGCGAACTGGTGCGGTTCACGTTTCCGCGCCAGGACCGCGGCCGCTTCCTGAACATCGCCGACTTCTTCCGGCCGGTGGACACCGGCGAGCCCGACGTGCTCGGGGTGCAGGTGGTCACCATGGGCCGGCGCATCAGCGACATCGCCGCCGGGTTGTTCGCCGACAACCGCTACCAGGACTACCTCTACGCCCACGGCTTCGGGGTCGAGATGGCCGAGGCGCTCGCCGAGCTGTGGCACCGGCGCATCCGTCAGGAGCTCGGGATCGCCGGCGATGACGGGCCCACCGTCGAGGACTGGTTCCGGCAGGGCTACCGCGGATCGCGCTACTCGTTCGGGTACGCCGCCTGTCCGGCACTCGAGGACCAGGCCAAGCTGTTCACGCTCATCGACCCGGCCCAGATCGGCGTCGAACTCACCGAGGAGTTCATGCTCGACCCCGAGCAGTCGACCTCGGCGATCGTGGTGCATCACCCCGCGGCGAAGTACTTCAACGCCCGATAGCGCTGGCGCGGGACTCGACGGCCCGCGAAACACCCGCCTGCGCGAGTTCCCGGCCACCCCACGCCCCGCCCGCCCG
>SKJO01000514.1 GCA_007121975.1 Nitriliruptoraceae bacterium
CAGCGAGGAGGTCTCCCGCCACGTCAAGGTGGTGCAGTCCGGGCAGGGCGCCGACGAGGTCTTCGCCGGCTACCACTGGTACCCGCCGATGCACGAGCTCGACGGGCAGCCGGGGCTGGCCGGCGACCGCGACGCGCTGGTGCGCGCCGCCGTCGAGCGCTACCACGCCGCCTTCTTCGACCGTGACCACGACACCCTCAACGCGATGCTGCAGCCCGGGCACCGGCTGGCCGACGATGTGTCCCGGGAGTTCGTGACCCGCCACTTCGCGGCGCCCGGCGCGCAGAGCGCCACCGACCTCGCGCTGCGGCTCGACTCGCAGGTGATGCTCGTCGACGACCCCGTCAAGCGGGTCGACTCGATGACCATGGCCTTCGGGCTCGAGGCCCGCGTGCCGTTCCTCGACCACGAGGTGCTCGAGGTCGCCGCGCGCGTTCCGCCCGAGCTCAAGCTCGCGCAGGGAGGCAAGGGCGTGCTCAAGCAGGCCGCCCGCCGGGTCATCCCCGCCGCGGTCATCGACCGGCCGAAGGGCTACTTCCCGGTGCCGGCCCTGACCTACCTCGAGGGTCCCCAGCTCGAGCTGGTCCGCGAGGCGCTGCACGCGCCCGAGGCCCGGGCCCGGGGACTGTTCGACCCCGGTACCGTCCAGCGGCTGCTCGCGGATCCCAACGGCGAGCTCACCGTGCTCGGCGGCAACCAGCTGTGGCAGCTCGGCCTGCTGGAGCGGTGGCTGCAGACCCACGACGTCCCCGCCTGAGCAGGAGCCCGCAGATGTCCGAGCCCCCCCAGCCCAGCGCGCTCGGCCGCCGGGCCGCCCGCGGCCGGCTGCCGCGCACCGGCGCCACCCAGCCCCAGGACGCGCTCACCACCCGCTCCTGGGACGCCCGGCCCACCCACCTCGATCGCGACCTGAGCCCCGAGGTGGTGCTCGAGTGCGGGTGGGGGCGGCTGCACTTCGGCCAGACCTTCGCCGACCCGCAGGCGCTGCTGGCCTCCCTGGCCGAGGAGCGGCCCGAGCAGCGTGACCTGTGCCTGTACGCCCGCGAGCCCCACGTGCTGGTCAGCCTCGCCCCGCACGAGCTGTTCATCGACCCGAGCCACACCTACCGCCTGTGGCTGCACCAGCACCGATCCCCCCACGAACCGGTGCGTGGCGTGGTCGTGCGCGAGCTGACCGGCGAGGCCGACGCGGACGCCATCAACCGGCTGTACTCCGCGGCCGGGATGGTCACCGCCCCGCCCGAGGTGCTGTGGCGCAACCAGCGGACCCCGACCTTCACCTACCTCGTCGCCGAGGATGCCAGCAGCGGCGCGATCGTCGGCACGATCACGGGCGTGGACCACACCCACGCGTTCGGCGACCCCGAGGGCGGCACCAGCCTGTGGTGCCTGGCCGTGGACGCCCAGGCACCGTTCTCCGGGGTCGGGCGGGCGCTGGTTCGCGCCCTGGCGGATCGCTACAAGGCGCGCGGTCGGGCCTTCCTCGACCTGTCGGTGGTCCACGACAACGCCCCCGCGATCGCGCTGTACGAGCAGCTCGGCTTCGCGCGGGTTCCGGTGTTCACCATCAAGCGCAAGAACCCGTACAACGAGCCGCTGTACACCCCCGAGCAGGACATCAGCGACCTCAACCCCTACGCCCGCATCATCGCCGAGGAAGCCCGCCGGCGCGGGATCACCGTGCGCGTGCTCGACGCCGAGTGGGGGGAGATGGCCCTGTCGCTGGGGGGCCGGGACATCGTCATGCGCCAGGCCCTGTCCGAGCTGACCACGGCGGTGGCGATGAGCCGCTGCGACGACAAGGAGATCACCCGTCGACTCCTCGCCCAGGCCGGCCTGTCGGTGCCGCGGGGACGCACCGCGACCGGGGACGAAGCCGACGAGCGGTTCCTGGCCGAGGTCGTCGAGGTGGTGGTCAAGCCGGCCCGCGGTGAGCAGGGCCGGGGCATCACCGTCGGGGTCCGGGATCCCGAGCACCTGCGGGAGGCCGTCGCGCATGCCCGGGCCTTCTGCCCCGACGTCCTGCTCGAGCAGCGGGTCGCCGGTGACGACCTGAGGGTGGTCGTGATCGACGGCGAGGTGGTCGCCGCCGCGATCCGACGACCCGCCGAGGTCGTCGGTGACGGGCGGTCCACGATCCGGGAGCTGATCGCCCGGCAGAGCGCCCGGCGGGCCAAGGCGACCGAGGGCGAGTCGAGGATCCCCGACGACGACCACACCCGCCGCACCGTCGAGGAGTCCGGCCACCACCTCGACGACGTGCTCGACGAGGGCCGGGTGCTGCCGGTGCGCCGCACCGCCAACCTGCACACCGGGGGCACGATCCACGACGTCACCGCCGAGCTGCACCCGGCGCTGGCCGAGGCGGCGGTGCGCACCGCCGAGGCGATCGGCATCCCGGTGGTCGGCGTCGACCTGCTCGTGCCCGCGGTCACCGGTCCCGACTACGTCGTGATCGAGGCCAACGAGCGCCCGGGGTTGGCCAACCACGAACCCCAGCCGGTCGTCGAACGCTACGTCGACCTGCTCTTCCCGCAGACGCGTGCGCGCCCGGTCGCCTGGCGGCCCGGGAGACGCGCGTGAACATCGACCGGCTGCTCGGAGACCTCGACACCCTGGCCGGCTTCGGGGCCACCACGGCCGGCGGTGCGGACCGTCCGTCGTTCGGCGCCGCCGACCTCGCGGCGCGGCAGTGGCTGGCTGCGCAGGGCGAGCAGGCCGGACTGCACCACCGCGTCGATCCGGCCGGGAACGTCTGGCTGCGCCTGGATCCCGATCCGGGTACCGACGCGGGCGGAGAGCCGGCGGTGTGGACCGGCTCCCACCTCGACACGGTGCCCGACGGCGGTCGGCTCGACGGCGCGCTCGGGGTGTTGGCCGCCCTCGAGGTGCTGCGCAGTCTGCGCGAGGCTCGGGTCCCGCTGCGCCGGCCGGTCGAGGCCGTGGCCTTCAGCGACGAGGAGGGCGCCTACCTCGGCTTCCTGGGCTCCCGCGCGGCGATCGAGGGGCTTGGCGTCGAGGACGTCGCGGGGCTGCGCGGTCGCGAGGGCGACCGTCTCGTCGACGCGCTGACCGCAGCCGGTCTGGCGGCCGAGGGGCTGCCGGACGCCCGCATCGACCCTGCACGGGTCGCGGCCTACGTGGAGCTGCACATCGAGCAGGGCGCGGTACTCGAGCAGCGCGGGATCCCGCTGGGCGTGGTCACCGACATCGTCGGCCTCGCCCGGGGATCGGTGGTGTTCGAGGGCCGCGCCGACCACGCCGGCACCACCCCGCTGGCGCTGCGGCGCGACGCGCTGCGCGGTGCCGCTGAGCTCGTCACCGAGCTGGCCGGGCTGCCGGCAGCCGTCGGCGCGCCCGACGCGGTGATCACCTGCGGGCGGCTCGAGGTCGCGCCCGGAGCCGACAACGTCGTGCCCGCGCGGGTCCGGCTCCACCTCGACGTCCGGGACCGTGACCGGGCGGCGATCCTCGCCCTCGGGCACGAGGTGGCCCGGCGCGCACGGCGGGCGGCCGACACCCACGACCTCGAGGTCCGGGTCGCGTGGGACACGCTGACCGAGCCGGTGCCGCTGCACCCCGGGCTGCAGGCGCTGGCGGTCGAGGTCGCCACCGAGCTCGGCATCGAGCACCACGCGATGCCGTCGGGTGCCGGGCACGACGCCCAGGTGGTCGCCCGGGCCGTACCCACCGGGATGCTGTTCGTGCCCAGCATCGGGGGACGCAGCCACACCGCCGAGGAGGCCACCCGACCCGAGGACCTCGTGCGCGGTGCGCAGGTGCTGGAGCAGGTCGTGCGCCGCCTGGCCACGATGCCCGCCAGCCAGCTGCCGAAGCGCTGAGGTCGGGGGTCGCGGGTCCTCGGCGGTCAGCCCACCATCCGCAGGGCCCGGGCCAGCAGGCTGGCACCGAGCACCCCGGCGGCCACCAGCAGCGCCAGCCCGATCCCGGCGACCATCACGGCACGCGCGCGGGCCTGCTGACGCGGAACGAACAGCAGCGGGCCGAGTGCCAGCCCGGTCAGCAGCCCGCCGACGTGTCCGCCGACCGAGATGCCGGGCACCGCGAAGGTGATGATCAGGTTGAGCAGCACCAGCCCGCCGATGTCGGTGCGCCACGGGTCCACGCCCCGCTCGCGCATCCCGGCCATGGCCGCGCCCATCAGGGCGAACACCGCTCCCGAGGCCCCCACGGTGGGCACCCCGGGGTGGGTGGTCAGCACCGCCCCGAGCACCGGTACCTCGGCCAGGCGGGTGGTCCACAGCCAGCTGGTCAGCATCACCCCGAGGCTGCCCCCGGCCAGCCCGGCCAGGTACAGCGCACCGAACCGCGCGCCGCCGAGCGTGCCCTCCAGCATCTCGCCCAGCCGCCACAGCAGGATCCCGTTGAACCCGACGTGCATCAGGTTGGCGTGCAGGAACGCGCTGGTGATCAGCAGCCACCAGGCCCCGTCCCCGACCAGCGCCGGGCGCAGCGCGAAGCGGTTGATGAGGTCGAGCTCACCCACCTGGGTGAGCACGAAGATCACGCCGATGACCACCAGCAGGCCACGGGTGACGTCCGGACGGGTTGCGAGCTCCGTCAGCCGGCGGGCCGGAACCGCCCCCTTGGCGCACTCCGGGCACTGGTAGCCGACCGGGGCCTCGATGGCGTCGTCGGCGCAGATCGGCCGTTCGCAGCGCGTGCAGCGCAGCAGGGC
>SKJO01000361.1 GCA_007121975.1 Nitriliruptoraceae bacterium
ACGTCGCCCGGGCCGCGCAGCGGATCGCCGGGCACGCCCACCGCACGCCGGTGCTGACCTCGCGCCACCTCGACACCCGCACGGGCGCGACGGTGCTGCTCAAGGCCGAGCACCTGCAGCGGGTGGGCGCGTTCAAGCTGCGGGGGGCGACCAACGCACTGGCGGCGCTGCCCGACGCGGTGCGCGCACGGGGCGTGGTGGCGTTCTCGTCGGGCAACCATGCCCAGGCGGTCGCGTGTGCGGCGGCCCGCTTCGGGGTGCCGGCCACCATCGTCATGCCCGAGGACGCGCCGGCGGTGAAGGTCGCCGCCACCCGCGGGTACGGCGCCCGGGTGGTCACCTACGACCGCTACACCGAGGACCGGGCAGCGATCGGAGCGGCGATCGCCGCCGAGCAGGGCGCCAGCCTGATCCCACCCTTCGACCATCCCGACGTGATGGCCGGGCAGGGAACGGTCGCCCGCGAGCTGCTCGAGCAGGTGCGCCACCTCGACGTCCTGGTGGTGCCGGTGGGCGGCGGCGGGCTGATCAGCGGCTGTGCGGTGGCAGCCCGCGCGGTCTGCCCGGACCTCGAGGTGGTGGGGGTCGAGCCGGCCGGGCGCCGGGCGGCCCGCGACGCGCTGGCCGCCGGTGAGGTCGTCGAGGTGCCGGTGCCCCGCACGATGCTCGACGGACAGCAGACCACCACCGTGGGACACCGGCCGCTGGCGGTGCTGCGGGCGCTGGAGGTCCGGGTGGTCGGCGTCACCGACGTCGAGGTGGCGCACGCCGTACGGGTGCTCGCGCTGCGCGCCAAGCAGGTCGTGGAGCCGTCGGGGGCGGCCGGCCTGGCCGCGGTGCTCGCCGGGCACCTCGCGGTGCGCGGCCGGCGGGTCGGGGTGGTGCTGTCGGGGGGCAACGTCGCGCCCGACGTCCTCGCGCGCATCCTGAGCACGCCGGAGCAGGCACCCGACTGAGCGCCGGTCAGTTGGCGTGCTGCTTGGCCCGGCGCAGGCCCCAGCGGGCCGACACCGCGCCGTAGTAGGCGGCGGCTCCGAGCAGGTCGGCGGACTCGAGCGCTTCGATGGCGTGCCACAGGTCGGCGCAGGTGTGATCCGCGCGCAGCTCCTCGCGGTCGAACAGGCCGGCCACCCGGCCGTAGTCGAGCTCGAGCAGGGACGAAGGGTCGAACGCGTCCACCCAGGCCGAGGTGGCGGCGAGTGCCGCCAGCACGTCCTCGCCGTCGGTCAGGGTCGACTCGACGATGTCGATGGCCCGCTCGAGCCGCTCGGCGGCCTGCGCGACCGAGGTCAGGTACACCAGCCGCGGTCCGGCACCCTCCGGGGGGTCGGTGAAGCGGCGTTCCTCGGGAGCGAAGGCCACGAACCAGTGCAGCGGCACCGCCCACGGCTCGTCGAGGACGTGGGGCGAGCGGCCCGAGGTCGACAGCTGCTGGAGCATCCCGCGTGCCTGGCGATCCGGCACGAACGCGTCGAGCAGATCGTCGGGCACGGTGCGCCGGAACGCCTCGAGGGCCATGGCGGCGCGCAGCTCGAGCTGCAACGGACAGATCATGACCTGCTCGCCGACGCGACGCACCAGCGCGGCATCGGGTCCGAGCAGGGTCCGGCCACTGAGCAGCCGGGCGGCCGCGCTGCTGTCCTCGGCGTCGGCGACCTCACGTCGGGTCAGTCCGGCGCCGGATTCCACGTAGCGACGCCACCGCTCGCGCTCCCGGGGCGGGAACACGTGCAGCGGCGTGAAGATCCTCAGCTGCGCCGTGGGGACCATGCGGAGACGGTAGCGAAGTCGGCGGCGGCCGGACGGATCGACCGCTCCCGTCGGTTCACCGGCCGACGATCCGCACGCCGGGGTCGCGGTCCGGCTCGCTGCCGGACGCCTCCTCGGCGACGATCTCTCCGAGCAGCCAGGCTGGCAGCCCGAGTTCGGCGCTCACCTCGATGGCGGCCCCGGCCTGCTCGGCGGGCAGCACGGCAACCATGCCGACCCCGAGGTTGAAGGTGCGCCACAGTTCGTCGTCGGCGACCGGTCCGCGCTGCGCGAGCCAGTCGAACACCGCCGGACGGCGCCAACTGGCCGCATCGACGACCGCGGTCAGCCCGTCGGGCAGCACCCGCGGCAGGTTGCCGGGCAGGCCGCCGCCGGTGATGTGGCACCAGGCGTGGACGTCGAACCGCTCGCCGAGGGCCAGGCAGTCGCGGGCGTAGATCCGGGTGGGTTCGAGCAGCACGGTGCCCAGCGCCGCTGGAAGGCCATGGGGGTCGGCCAGGTCCAGTCCATCCACGATGCGGCGCACCAGCGAGTAGCCGTTGCTGTGCAACCCGGAGGAGGCCAACCCGACCAGAGCGTCACCGGGCTGCACGCGGTGCGGGCCGAGGATCGCGTCGCGCTCGACCACCCCCACCCCGAAGCCGGCGAGGTCGAACTCGTCCTCGCCGAGCAGGCCGGGGTGCTCGGCGGTCTCGCCACCGACCAGGGCACAGCCGGCCTGCTCGCAGCCGTCCGCGATGCCGCGGACCAGCGCGGTGATGCGGTCGGGGTCGAGCCGTCCGACCGACACGTAGTCGTTGAAGAACAGCGGACGCGCGCCGGTGACCACGAGGTCATCGACCACCATCGCGACCAGGTCGCGTCCCACCGTGTCGAGCACGCCCAGCCGACGGGCGAGGTCGACCTTGGTCCCCACCCCGTCGGTGCTCGAAACCAGCACCGGCTCGCGGTAGCGGGCGGCGTCGAAGGCGAACAGACCGCCGAAGCCGCCCAGCCCACCGAGCACCTCGGGACCGTGGGTGCGGGCCACCACCTCGGAGAGCTCGGCGACGCTGCGCTCGGCCGCGTCGAGGTCGACGCCCGCGTCCGCGTAGGTCAGCGCCGGCGGCGGCGAGGAGGGGAGTCCCGGCTGCGCGGGAGGCTCGGTACCCGGACCGGGAGTCATACGCCCGCCCGGGCCAGCCGGGGCACCTGGGGCAGCTCGCGCTGGCTGCGCTTGAGCTCGGCGAACGAGGCCGTATGGGCCAGCGTGGTGACCGCATCCCAGACGGCCAGCGCCTCGTCGCCGCGTGGCACCCGCGCGAGCACGGGGCCGAAGAACGCGGGCCCGTCGGGCGGGTCGAACGACAGCACGGGCGTGCCCACTCCTCCCCCGACCCGGGCCAGCGCCTGTTCGGTGCTGGCGGTGATGGCGGCGTCGTGGGCGGCGTCCTCGGCGGCATCGGCGTACGCGGCCGGCAGCCCGGCGGCCGCGAGCGGCGTGGCGAGGTCCCGGGTGGCCACGATCTCCTCGATGGCCGCGCGGAAGCCGTCGGCTGCCGGCGCGTCGCCCTGCCAGATCGCCGAGCCGAACGCGGTGTACAGCGCCCCGAGCGGCGCGGGACCCAGCGCCTGCTCGACGGCGACCATCACGCGCAGCCGGGCGTGGCCCTCACGGTGCAGGCGGGTGAGCGACGAGGTGGGGTCCGCGCCTTCACGGTTCAGCCACAACAGCGAGATCGGCCGCCACCGCACCTGCAGGCCGCGCTGCTCGGCGACCTCGACGACCCACCGCGAGGTCACCCAGCAGTAGGGACAGACGGGATCGACGAACATCTCGAGGTCGACGTCGCTCACCGGGGCTCCTCGGGTCGGTCGGTGCGCTCGCGGGGCAGCCGCCACGTACGGCGAAAGGCCCGCTCGGCGTCGGCGAAGCGGTCGAGCGGTTCGATGACGTCCTGCACGGCCTCGAGCAGCTCCTCGAGTTCCCCCGTGGACGCGGCGACCCGGTCGACCTCCTCGAGCCCGGCCGCGGCCTCGTCCAACCCGGCGGCGCACGCCTGCCAGTCGGCGTCGAGGTCGTCGAGGTGCCAGCGGGGCATCCAGTCGCGGGCGTCGGCCAGCGCGCGGCGCACCGCCTCGGTGCCGACCCCGATCGGTGCGGGCTCGACCCGGCCGGTCGGCAGGGTGCCCAGCAGCACTCGACGTCCCCCCTCGATCACCTCGGCGCAGTCGAGGAAGGCCCACCACGCCTCGTGGTGGTCGGGGGGCAGGTCGGGTTTGCGGCGCAGCAGGCTCATGGCGCGGAGTATCGCGCGCCGTCGTGCCGAGCGAAAACCGAGGCCGCGCCGTGCCTCGATCGGGACGCGCCGAGCCTGACCGGTTCCGGCTCAGCCGCCGAACCGGATCGTCTGGTCGGCGGCCTGCAGTTCCGCCAGGTACCGGCGCGAGCTGGCGCTGAGTGCCAGGTAGTGCTCGTCGGCCACCTGCATGGCCGTGCGGAACTCGCCTTCGACCCCGAGACGGTAGGTGGTCGCCTGGTCGCGCACGGCCGTGCCGAACGCCTCGACCAGCGCGGTGGCCTCGGTCAGCAACTGCTCGACGTCCGCACCCAGCGCCTGCTCGACGGCCAGCGCCTGCTGCTTGGAGGCGCCCTCCCAGTCGGTGGCGGCGAGCGTGGCGGCGTGCTCCGACACCCGCCGGCGCAGCTCCTCGGCGAGCTGGTGCACCTGGCCGGTCAGGGCGAGCTCGAGGTCGGTGACGGCGACGTCGACCTCCTGGGCGACGATCGCGGCCTGCTGGCCGGTGACCCCGGCCACGTGACCGGCGAGGTCGAACGATCCGGCGGTCGAGGAGACGTCGAGGTGGTCGGCGCCGATACGGGACATGGGATTCTCCTTGGGATGGCTGGGGGTGGGCCGCCGGGGATGGGGTGC
>SKJO01000089.1 GCA_007121975.1 Nitriliruptoraceae bacterium
GCCTGGACGCACACCTGCTCCGCCCGGGCCTCGACCGACGCGCAGCCGGCCAGCAGACCGAGCAGCACCAGGCTCCCGACGATACGGACCCACATGCGGTGCGCGACTCCCCGATGGCGGCTGTGATCGAAGGTATCGGGCCAGCCGGGCCGACGGACCCGGCGCCCCGGCGCCATCCCGGCCGCCAGCCCGGCCGCCAGCCCTCGGTTGCGTCCTGCAGTTCGAGGTCCAGAGGCCTCGAACTGCAGGACGCAACGACGCCGCCCTCGCCCCGCGGGACCTTCGCACCCAACGGAAGGGCCCTGGTGCCCCTTCGTTCACGGTCTACGACGGCCGACCCTCGGGGAAAGCGTTGAGATAGGGCTCTGAGTCATGCGTTCTGGTCGCAACCTCCCACGTCGACCGCTCCACCGCACGCTCGCCGGGGTCCTCACCGGCGTGCTGCTGCTGGCCCTCGCGCCGGGTGCGGCGACCTCCTCCGAACAGCTGCTGTCCCCACGCATCTACAACGGGGAGCCGGCCTCGATCGCGGATCTGCCTGCGGTGGTGTTCATCGCCAACCAGACCAGGAGCAGCGGCTGCAGCGGCACCATCATCGCCCCACGGTGGGTGCTCACCGCCGCGCACTGCTTCGACACACCCTTCACCGAGTCCACTCCCGACCCACCCGAGATCCTGGTGCTCGCCGGCCGCGACCAGATGAGCAGGAACCTCGGCGACTGGCCCGAGTTCCACCGGGTCGTCCGGGGCGTGCACCATCCCTCGTGGGATCTTGACGATGGCAACGCCGCCCACGACATCGCCCTGCTCCATCTCGAAGCTGCCACCGACTTTGCGCCCATGGCCCTGACCGCCGCCGGTCCCCCCGACCACGTCGGCCAGCAGGCCACCGTCACCGGCTGGGGCATCACCCAGGACGACCCCACCATCGTCACCGACGTGCTGCGCCGCGCCACCGTGGACGTCCGCCCCCACGCCGACTGCGAGACCCAGTGGCGCGGGTATGACCGCAACCGACTGGTGTGCGCCGGCGGTGGACCCGCTGGCAGCGACGCCTGCTCGGGGGACAGCGGCGGACCGCTGCTGCTGGAGTCCGCAGGCACCCAGACCCTGATCGGGGTGGTCAACTCCGGGGAGCTGTGCACTCCCGACTCGCAACTCAACGGCATCTACACCGGCGTGGCCGCCTACCGCACCTGAATCGACGAGACCATCGGCAGCGAGTCGACAGAACCGACCGAACCGACCGACCCCGAACCGACCGAACCGAGCGACCCGGGTGACGACCTCGGGATCCCCGACGACGTGGTCATCGGCAACGCAGACGTGCAGGTGGCCCTGATCTGGACCGGCGGGGAGGACCTCGACCTGTATGTCACCGACCCGACCGGCGAGCAGATCTACTTCGCCAACCGCGAGTCGGCCAGCGGGGGCCAACTCGACCATGATGCGACGCCATTCTGCGGGCAGGCCGGCCCCCATGTGGAGAACGTCTTCTGGCCCGAGGGCCAGGCACCACCAGGGAACTACGAGGCCTGGGTCACCGTCTACGGCAGCTGCGATGTGGCCTCCACGTTCCGCCTCGAGGTCCTCGTGGATGGCGTGGTGGTCGATGCACTGAGCGGCACCAGCACCTTCGAACGTTCCGAGCGTCTGGTCTTCACCGTCGAGGAAAGCACGACCCAACCGACCGAACCAACCGACCCGACGCAACCCGCTGAGGCCGAGCCCAGCGACCCCGACCCGGGGGAACTCCCGGTGCCCGACCCGGTGACCATCGAGGCCCGCGTTGGTGTCCGCGAGTACGTCGAGGTGGAACTCACCCTGCCCCGCCAGCCGCAGGCCGCTCCCAGCGCCGCGGTCTCGGCCTCACTGGCCGACGTCGTCGAGATCGATGTCGACGGCCTGCGCGGTGCCGACGATCCGGCACCCGAGGCGCCGGCGCTGCCCGACCCGCTCGACCCGCAAGCCACCAACGACCCCGGCCCGGCGCTCTCACGCGCCATGACCCGCAGCTTCTCGGACGTCCCTGCCGGCTTCGTGCACGCACCGGGCATCGCCGCGGTGGCGGACGCCGGGATCACCACCGGCTACCCGGACGGCACCTTCCGTCCCGCCGATCCCGTCACCCGCGAGCAGATGGCCCCCTTCCTGGCCCGGACCCTGCACCTGCCAGCGTCCGATGGCACACCGTTCATGGATGTCGATCCCTCCTCGGTCCATGCACCCAGCATCGGTGCCGTGTCCTCGGCGGGGATCACCTCGGGCGTGGACGACTGGATCTTCGCCCCTCAGCGCACCGTGAGCCGCGAGCAGATGGCGACGTTCCTGACCCGGGCGGCACAGCTGCCTACCGGCCCGCAGGCCTCCTTCGCCGACGGGCATCTGATCTCCGAACCCCACCGCGACAGCGTCGTCGCCGTCGCCAACGCCGAGATCACTACCGGCTACCCCGATGGCACCTTCCGACCCGCCGATCCGGTCACCCGCGGGCAGATGGCGACCTTCCTCGACCGTGCGTTCCTCCAGGACGCGGCGCCCGACCCGACCCCGCAGCCAGCTCCCGAACCCGGAGCCGTCGAGGTCATCCTGCCGCTGTGGATCACCGCGACCGACACGCAGACCTTGACCGGCACCGTCACGCTGTCCGACAGCCAAGGCAGCCTCGGCCAGTCCTTCGAGGTGACCGTAGTGCCCGTGATGCCGGATGCGACCTCGGTACCCGAAGGTCCCGCGTTCCCCACGGAAGACCAACTCGTCAACCTGTCCGACGCAACGGTCGTGGTCGCGGAGGAGCTGCTGGTGCGGATCGATGGGGACGATGCCGTGAACCGCCGGGCCTCACAGGTCTTCTCCCAGATCCGCACGATCGCCAGCACCTACCAGGCGCAGATCCTCGGCTCCTGGCAGCTCGTCGACCTTCCCAACGCACCCTGGATGTTCCAGCTCCGATTCCCGGGCGCGAACCTCGAGCGTCTCCGCAGCACCGCAACACAGATCGCCGCAGAACCCGGCGTCACCTCAGCCAGCCTGCATCGCCGTCCAACCGGCGACCCCGTCCCGACCCCCGACGGCCCGGCACCTGACGGCCCCGCTCCTGACGACCCGGCACCTGGCGACCCGACCATCGCAGCCGACGACCAGCGGATCTCCGCGGGCTACGACCACACCTGCACCATCGACGACGTCGGACAACTCTGGTGCTGGGGATCGAACGGCCAGGGCCAGCTCGGCATCGGGTCGATGGACTACGGCATCAGCGGCCGACTGCGACCGATCGAGGTGGCGTCGACGTTCGATGCCACGACCGTCTCCGCAGGTCACCGGTACACGTGCGCGGTGGATCGAGACCGTCAGGTGTGGTGCTGGGGCGACAACCGCTGGGGGCAGATCGGCGATGGCGGCCGACACGTCAACTGGGATCCGACCCTGATCGAGGGACTACCACCGGTCGTCAGCGTCGACGCGGGCGAGGAGCACACCTGCGCCGTGGGTGAGGACGGCAGCCTGTGGTGCTGGGGCAACAACCGCGACGGCGAGGTCGGCAACGGCACCCGGAACCCGGCCGACCGTCCCATCCAGGTCGACACGACGGACCTGGGACCAGCCCGTGCGGTGAGCGCAGGATATTCACGTCACACCTGCGCGATCAGCACCGACGGTTCGCTGTGGTGCTGGGGCAACAACGACCACGGACAGCTCGGCTCAGGCAACCACACCACCTCGACCGTCCCCCGACAGGTTGCAGGGCTCACCGACATCGTGTCGGTGAGCGCAGGCGACGGACACACCTGCGCTGCCGGGAGTTCCGGCCGCCTGTGGTGCTGGGGCACCAACGAACGCGGTCAGATCGGCGACGGCACGATGTCGCTGCGGCTGTCCCCCCGGGAGATCAACCTGCCGGCCGGCGCAGCCGCCGCCGGGGTCAGCGCCGGCGACGAGCACACCTGCGCGCTCGACACCGGCGGCCAGGCGTACTGCTGGGGTTGGAACGACCACGCTGAGCTCGGCACAGGAAACCTGTCGCCGACTTCCCGACCGCAGGCGGTCGTCAACCTGCCCGATGCCGTCACGGTCACCGTCGGACAGCACCATTCGTGTGCGCTGAACGACACCGGCATCGGCGCGCTGTGCTGGGGCCAGGGCAGGACCGGACGGCTCGGCACCGGAAGTCAGGAGGATCAGCTGCGGCCCGCCCAGGTCGCGGACGGACCACAGTGGATCTCAGGCGGACCCGTGGGCTAGGCGTCTCGGCGGTTGCTCCCCGCGGTGTTGGATCTGGACCGAGGCTTGGCGGCTGGCCGTGAGGTGTGTGTGCCGGTCCGGCCGCCTGTGGTATCGGGCTGACGGCGAGCACGGTCAACTGGGCGACGTGACGATGCCGTTGCGCTTGCTCCGCTGCGAGGTCTTGCCGCCGCCGGGCACGTCGGGGGCGGGACCCGTAGCGACCGGGGCCGGCACCTCGTGGTCGTCCACACCCTGACGGGCTCCCGCCAGGCATTCGATCGGGTGCCACGTCATGATGCTGGCATCCGAACGCCGGAGGAGGCATCATGTCGTCATCAGAGCAGCGCCGAGCGGCGCTCATCCGCAAGTTGCTTGCGCTTCTTGGAGACGACGAGACGGCGACACTCATGGAGAGCCTGCCCCCCGAACCCTGGTCGGAGTTGGCGAACA
>SKJO01000487.1 GCA_007121975.1 Nitriliruptoraceae bacterium
GTCGCCAGCGTACCGAGGTCGTGCAGGACACCCGACGACTGCGGCATACTGGCATCCGGGCCCGGTCACACGACGACCGGGCTCGCGCGCGCCGGACGCTTCGACCCCCCCGCCTCACCACCTGCGGTGCGGTCGCCGCGGCCCGCCCGGTGCGCCGAGGACGAGGTGCACATCATCATCGGCGGCTGTGGCCGTCTGGGTGCGGAGATCGCGGAGCAGCTGTCCGGCGACCCGGACACCGATGTCGTCGTGGTCGACAACGATCCGCTCGCGTTCGACCGGCTCGGCAGCAGCTTCAACGGGGACACCGTCGTCGGTGACTGCACCGATCGCGACATCCTCGAGCAGGCCGGGGTCGAGCGGGCGGACGGCCTGATCGCGGTGACCCGGTCGGACAACGCCAACCTGATGGCGGTGGAGATCGCGACCCACCTCTACGACGTGGAGCGCACGATCGCCCGGCTGTTCAACCCCGACCGCGAGGAGGTCTACCGCAAGCTCGGCGTGCGCTACGTCTCCTCCACCGGGGTGATCGCCAAGCTGTTCCTGAACGAGTTCCAGGAGGAGAGCTACCCACTGCACGTGCACTTCACCGACGCCGACATCGCCATGGTCGACCTGGAGATCGACACCGGTGGGCACGCGATGACGGTGGAGGAGTTCGAGCTGGACGGGATGCTGCGGATCGCGGCGGTACGGCGCGGGAGCCGCACCTTCATCCCCGACCGCACCGACCGGCTCGAGCGCGACGACGTCGTGACCGCCGCGATGAAGCCCTCGGCGGCACGGCGGATGGCCGAACTGGTCCGCGAGCCCTTCGACCGCGACCGCGCGCGGGAGGCCTGAGCCGTGTACATCGTGATCGTCGGTGGTGGCAGGATCGGTCGCCACATCGCCCGGGACATGTACGACAAGGGGCACGAGGTCAGCGTCATCGAGCGGGTCGCCAACCGGTGCGAGCGGCTGGTGATCGAGACCGACATCCTGGTCATCGAAGGTGACGCCTGCGACGTCCGCTACCTCCAACAGGCCCACACCGACCGGGCCGACGCCTTCGTGGCCACCACCCACGAGGACGACGAGAACCTCGTGGCCTGCCAGCTCGCCAAGATCGAGTTCGGCATCAAGCGGGCGATCAGCCGGGTCAGCACCCCCAAGAACGTCGAGATCTTCGAGGCATTGGGCATCGAACCGGTGTCCTCGACCCGGCTGATCTCCGAGCTGCTCGAGAACGAGTTCTCGATCGGGGAGTTGATCCACCTCACCAGCCTCAAGGGGGGGCGGGTGAGCCTGGTCGAGCTGCGCATCCCCGAGGGTCCGGGAGCCCCACCGCCACGGTCGCTGGCCGACCTGCCACTGCCGCACGCCGCCATCGTGGTGGTGATCTTCCGTGGCGAGGACACCCTCATCCCCCATGGGGCGACCACCGTCGAACCCGGCGACGAGGTGGTGGCCCTGACCACCCCGGAGCTCGAGGAGGAACTCACCGCGACCCTGCTGGGTCGGCGGCGATGACCGCCGAACGGCCGGAACGGTTCCTGCAGGAGAGCCTGCGGGGAGTGGGGCTGGTGGTCGGGCTGGTGGCGGCCATCCTCGCGATCGCCACGCTGATCGCCGTGCTCGGCGCGCTGGTGCTGTCATGATCCTGCGGCCCGGCGCGGATGACCTGCGCCTGATCGGCTTCTACCTCGGCAAGGTCCTGCTCGGTCTCGGCCTGCTGATGGCGATCCCGGCGGTGGTCGCGCTCGCGCTCGGGGAGTTCAACGCGGCGACCGCGTTCGTGATCGGCGCGAGCCTGTGTGTCCTGGTGGCCGCGCTGACCGACCTGCGCTTCCGCACCCGACGTGCGTTGAGCTGGGCGCACGGCATGGTCGTGGTGGCGCTGGCCTGGCTGGTCGGCGCGGTGTTCGCCGCCGTGCCGATGTACCTCGGGGGGCGGTTCTCCGACCCGCTGGCCGCGCTGTTCGAGGCCATGGCCGGCCTCACGACCACCGGGATGTCGGTGGTCCACGACCTCGACCACACGCCGCTGTCCGAGGACCTCTTCCGCCATCTGCTGCAGGGCGCCGGCGGGCTCGGGATCCTGATCGTGGTGCTGTCGCTGTTCGCCGCGGGCGCGGCCCGGGTCGCCACGCTGTACACCGCCGAGGCCCGCGAGGAACGGGTGATGCCCAACATCATCCGCACCTCACGGTTCATCTTCGTGGTCGGAGCGACGTTCTTCGTGGTCGGCACCACCGCCCTGTTCGTGGTGCTGCTGATCGACGGCTTCACCCCCGGCCGGGCGGTGTACCACGCGGTCAACCTGTTCCTCGCCTCGTTCGCCACCGGCGGCTTCTCACCGATGCAGGCCTCGATCGCCTACTACCACTCGGCCGCGGTGGAAGCGGTCGTCGTGCTGCTGATGATCGCGGGGACGCTGTCGTTCGGGCTGCACCTCGCGCTGTGGCGCGGCGATCCCCGCGACGTGCTGCGCCACCTCGAAACCCGCACCCTGGCGGTGACCACCTCGGTGTTCTTCGTGGCGATGGTGTTCGGACTGCTGCGCTCGGGAACCTACGACCATCCGGTCCCGCTGCTGCGCAAAGGACTGTTCACGCTGCTCTCGGCGGTGTCGAGCACCGGGCACCAGGTCAACGTCGGCGACACCTACCTGAGCGACTGGGGGGTGCTCGCACCCGCGGCGGTGGTCGGGGCCATGGCGATCGGGGGGATGGCGTCCTCGACCGCCGGGGGGATCAAGGCCTTCCGCATCGGCGTGACCTTCAAGACCCTGGTGCACGACATCCGTCGCATCCTGCTGCCCGAGTCCGCGCTCGTGGTCAGCAGCTACCACGTCGGCCGACGCCAGATCCTGCGCGACGAGACCACGCGCGCCGCGACCACGGTGCTGCTGCTGTTCATCGCCAGCTACCTCATCGGCGCGATGACCGCCCTGGCCTACGGTGAGGTCGACATCTCCCAGGCGCTGTTCGAGTCGGTTTCGGTGGGCTCCAACATCGGCGTGTCCATCGGGGTCGTGCAGCCCGGCATGCCCGACGGGTTGATGGCCGTCTACATCCTGCAGATGTGGCTCGGACGGCTGGAGTTCGTGGCGGTCTTCGTGCTGCTCGGCTACAGCCTGTCGATGCTGCGCGGGCAGGCCTCGACATGAGCGACGAGCGGCGCCGGGAGCCGACCCGCTGGCTGGTGCTGGGCGGGGTGCTCGCGCTGGTACTGATCGGGGTCGGTGCGGAGGCGCTGCTGCGGGCCGCCCCGATGATCGAGCGGCCCGAGTCCCTGCGCGTGGAGGACGTGCCGCCGCTGGCGCTCGCGGGGGTGACGCTGTGCACCCGCCGCCAGGACGATCCCACCGCGGACGAACTGCGCGCCCAGCTGACCCCCGACGCCCGCATCGGCTCGGAGCAGGTCATGGCCTGCCCGTCGGCCTTCGATCAGCTGCGGGTGACCTTCGCGGGTGAGGTCGTGGGCGAACTGCTGCCCCGCCGCGGCGGGGTGTGGGCCCAGGTCAACGACGACGACTATGCGCTCCGGGTCGGGCCGATCAGCGGGAACCGTGATCTGCGTGGGTTCAACACGGGGCTGGCGGTGTGGCTGCCCGACGGCCTGCACGAACAGATCGACGGGCTCGGGCGGCCCGGTCAGCGCGGCGACGTGGTCCTGCTCACCGGTCGGCTGCTGCGCGCCGATCCGGCGGACGGCGGCGGGATCACGCTGCGCGCCGACCGGCTCGAGCTGCTGGCCCCCGCCGTCGAGGTCCCCCCACCCCTGCACGTGCCCCAGGCCATCATCGCCGGGGTGCTCGCTCTGGCGGCCGCGATCGCCGGCGTGCGCGCATGGGCCGTGACCCGCGACTGATGCCCGCTCAGCGTTTGTCGGTGCAGCCGGCCTCCTGCGACGAGGGGCACAGCGGCTCGATGGGGCAGTCCTCACAGCGAGGTCGGCGCGCGTGACAGGTCCGGCGCCCGTGGTGGATGAGCAGGTCGGCGACCTCGAGCCACTGCTCGCGGGGGAACAGGCGCATCAGGTCGCGCTCGATGCGGCGTGGGTCGTCGTGCCGCGTGAACCGCAGCCGACGCGAAAGGCGCATCACGTGGGTGTCGACCACGACCCCGGCATGGATCCCGAAGCCGTTGGACAGGACCACGTTGGCGGTCTTGCGGGCCACGCCGGGAAGCGCGATCAGCTCCTGCATGGTGGCCGGGACCTCGCCCTGATGGTGTTCGAGCAGCAGCGCCGCGGTCGCCTTGAGGTTCTTGGCCTTCTGCCGGAACAGCCCCAGTGATCCGAGCAGCTGCTCGAGCTGGTCCACCGGAGCGGCGGCGACCGCCTCGGGACCGGGCAGAACCCGGAACAGCACCCGGGTGACCTCGTTGACCTTGACGTCGGTCGCCTGGGCGGAGAGCATCGTGGCCGCCAGCAGCTCGAAGCGGTCCGAGAACTGCAGCGCGATCCGGGCGTCGGGCAGTGCCTCGCGCAGCATCCCGAGGATCACCGGCGCCCGCAGCCTCTTGCCACGGTCGCGGTTCAGGCCCTCGGGGATCACGGTCATCGGCGGCAGGCTAGCCGCGTGGCTCGATCGGCAGCCGCACCGTGAAGGTCGACCCCTCGCCGAGCAGGCTGTCGACCCGGATCGTCCCGCCGTGGCGCTCGACCGCGTGGCGCACGATCGACAGGCCGAGCCCGGTGCCTCCGGTCGCCCGCGACCGGGCGGTGTCGACCCGGTAGAAGCGCTCGAAGATCCGGGTGAGGTCGGAGCGGGGGATGCCGATCCCCGCGTCCACGACGGTGAGCACGCGGCTGCCGTCCTCGGCGCTCAGGGTGAGCAGCACCCGCCCGCCGGGATCGCTGTACTGCAGGGCGTTGCCGACCAGGTTCTTGACGATGACCTCGAGGTCGCTGACCGACCCGGCGAGTTCGGCCCGGTCCGGGACCTCCACCTCCACCTCGATGTCGTGCTCCTCGGCCAGCGGCAGCAGGTCGGCGACCACCCGCCGCACCAGCTCTGCGAGGTCGACCGAGGTCCGTTCCAACGGGCCGGGTTCCTCGAGCCGGCGCAGGTCGAGCAGATCATGCACCAACTGCACGAGCCGGTCGGCCTCGTCACCGAGCCGCTGCACCAGCGCGGCCGAACGCTCGGGGTCACGCCCGATCGTGACCTGCAGCGCCTCGGCCAGGGTCTGCAGGCTGGTCACCGGCGTCTTGAGCTCATGGGAGGCGTTGACCACGAAGTCGCGGCGCAGTTCCTCGATGCGACGCTCCCGGGTGCGATCCTCGACGATGAGCAGGACCTCCTCACCGACCAGCGAGGCGGTCGCATGCAGGTCGCGCTCACCGTGCTCGACCTCGAGGGACACCGGCCGACGCCGCTCACGGGTCTGACGGACCGCAGCTGCCAGCGCGGCGCTGCCGACCGCCTGTACCACCGTCACGTCCCCGACATCGACCGGGATGCGCAGCAGCCGGCGTGCCGCCTCGTTGGCGGCACGCAAGCGACCTGCCTCGGAGAACAGCAGCGCCGGCTCGGTCAGCGCCTCGACCAGCTCGTGACGCCCCGGCACGGTGCGTTGCGCTCGCAGCCCCTCCCGCAGCACATCGAGGGTGTCCCCGAGCTCGGACCCGACCTCACCGGCCGGTAGAGGCGCGTCGTGCCCGACCTGCCAGCCCTGCAGCCGCACCGCCAGCACCCGGTCGCGGTGGTGCAGCCACCAACTCCCCGTGCCGAGTACGACGCCAGCGCCGGTCAGCGCCAGCAGCAACCCGCCGGGTCCGGACACGAGCCGGCCCGCCAACCAGGCGCCGACCACCGCCATCACCGCGAGTGTGGCGAGCACGAACCGGGAGCGGATCACTGGTCGGTGAAGCGGTAGCCGACCCCCCGGACCGTCTGGATCCGGACCGGCTGCTGGGGGTCGGCTTCGATCCGCGTGCGCAACCGCCGGATGTGCACGTCGAGCGTCTTGGTGTCCCCCACGTAGTCCTGGCCCCAGACCTCGCCGATGAGCTGTCCACGGGTCAGCACCCGACCGGCGTGCTCCATGAGGTAGGCGAGCAGCTCGAACTCCTTGGGCGGCAACTCCACCGCATGGCCTTCGACGAGGACCTCATGGCGGCTGCGGTCGACCCGCACCCCGGCAGCCTCCACCGGTCCGGCCTGCCCGGCGTTGTCGACCAGCGGGGCACGGCGCAGCACCGCCTTGATGCGCGCGACGAGCTCCCGGGTGGAGAAGGGCTTGGTCACATAGTCGTCGGCACCGAGCTCGAGCCCGACCACCCGGTCCACCTCGGCGTCCCGGGCCGTGAGCATGATGATCGGCACGTCCGAGCGCGTGCGCACCGCGCGGCACACCTCGGTGCCCGACATCCCGGGCAGCATCAGATCGAGCAGGATGAGATCAGGTCGGTGCCGCTCGAACCCGGTCAGGGCCTCGTGGCCGTCGCGGGCCCAGAAGACGCTGAAGCCCTCGGCCTGCAGCGTCACCGCCAGGCCCTCGGCAATCGCGGGCTCGTCCTCGACCAGCAGCAGCGTGGGCATCGTCAGCGACCTCCCGGCCGAGCCACCGACCGACTCACCGTCGCACCGGGGACCGCTCACCGGTCACCGCGAAGGTGCCATGCTGCGCGAACGCGACACCATGGTCGGCGATCCGCTCGAAGTAGCGGGCGAGCAGCCCGAGCATGAGCAGATCGGCCGGGGAGTCCACCTGCTGCTCGGAGCGGGTCATCAACCCCTGGGCGATGACGTCGACCTGCGCATCGCGCCGGTCGAGTTCCGCGACCGCCAGGCCGTCGCGCAACCGCCACGCATCCACCCCCTGACGGAACACCTCGGCCGCGCGCGCCGCCAGCTCCTCGACCTGCTGGCGGACCTGCAGGGGCAGCAGCCGCGCGTCGAAACGCTCGGTGGTCTCAGCCACGTGGCGCAGCAGGGCCGCCGAACGCTCCACCGCCCACACCAGCCTCAGGATCGCCACCAGCCGGCGCAGGTCGCCCGAGACCGGGGCTTCCCGGGCCAGCAGCAGGAACCCTTCGTCCTCCACGCGACGGCAGCGCTCGTCGACATCCACCGCCATGCTGCGCGCATCCTCGACGCAGCCGCGGTCGCCGGCCAGGAAACTGCGCGTGATGCGCGGGAAGGACTCCGCGATCACCAACGCGGCCCCGACCAGCTCGTCATCGACCCCGTCGAGACGCTCCTGGTACTCGACCCGGATCAACTGCTTGGGCTGGTGAAGGGGCGGCAGACGCTCCTCGGACATGTTCGCGGACCCTTTCGGCGTCGGTGGCGCCGACCCCACCGACGTGACGGGCGACGGGGCGGGCGGCGTGCCCGGTACCGGCCGTTGGCAACCGTGCCCTGCGTTCCGCGGGATGTCCACAGTGTAGTGTCCCCTCCGGTCCGTAACGAACGATGTCCCGAGGAGCGAGCTGGGTGAGTGCGCGGCAGCCAGCACGGAGCAACCACGCGCCCGACTCCGCCGGCAGCGGCCCGCCGTGGCCGGGCGATCGTGGCGGGCACCTGTGGGACAAGGACCGTGAGGTCATCACCGAGGACGGCGCCCGGATCCGCTACGTGCTGCTCGGCGACGACGACGCGACACATGAGGCACCCCCCGTGGTGCTGTGCGCCGGGTTCATGTGCCCAGACAACTTCTGGGTCCACCTCGGACCGTCGCCCGCCCGCCGCCACCGGGTGGTGGTGCTCAACTACCGCGGGGTCGGCGCCTCGACCGATCCACGCCCGCCCGGCTACCGCGGGATCAACCTGCGTGCCGAGGACTACACCATCCCTCGGATCGCCGGCGACGTCGCCGCCGTCCTGGATGCCGAGGGGCTCTCCGGCGCCCTGGCCCTGGGCCATTCGATGGGCGTCGAGGTGGCGCTGCAGCTGTGGCGCGACCGGCCCGACCTGGTCGCCGCGCTGTCGCTGGTCGCGGGACCCTACCGCTCACCGATGCACACCTTCTACGGCTCGGACCTGGGCAACGCGCTGTTCCCGGTGGTGCGCTACGGACTGCCGCTGGTGCCGCGGCCGGTGCAGTGGCAGGCCCGCAAGGCGCTGCTGCTGCCGGTCACGATCCCGGTGGCCCGGGCCATCCGGGCGCTGGGCCCGCACACCCCCGAGGAGCACATGCGCCGCTACCGCGAGCACTTCGCGCAGGTGGACCCGATGGTGGCGCTGCGCACCGCGCAGGGGATGCACGAGTTCGACGCCGGCGGGTGGCTCGGGCAGATCGACGTCCCGACCCAGATCGTGGTCGGCACCCACGACGCCTGGTGCCCGCCGAGTGTGGGCGAAGCCCTGCGCGACGCCATCCCCGATGCGCGGCTGCTGGTGCTCGAGGGGGCCAGCCATGCCGCACCGATCGAGTTCCCCGCCCGGATCGTGCACCACCTCGACGAGTTGCTCGTGGATCGCTTCGCACTGCCGCCGCTCACCAGCCGGCGGCAGCGATCGGCTCAGTAGCGCACCGAGGCGTACTCGCGCAGCTTGGCGGTGCGGTGCCGGGCGCGGATGCTGCGCACGGTGCCCGACTTGGCCCGCATCACCAGCGAGTCGGTCGTCGCGCCGAGCCGGTCGAAGGTCACCCCCCGCAGCAACTGGCCGCCGGTGATGCCGGTGCAGGCGATGAAGCTGTCCTCGGCCCGGACCAGGTCGTGCTCGTCGAGCACGACCTCGACGTCGTAGCCCGCGTCGAGCGCTGCCTGGCGCTCGTGATCGTCCCGCGGCCACAGCCGCCCGAGCAGCCGGCCACCCAGCGCCTTGACCGCGCAGGCCGACGCCACGCCCTCGGGGGTGCCACCCACGCCGTAGAGCACGTCGACCTGGGGCCGCTCGTCCCAGGCGGCGAGCATCGCCGCGGCCACATCGCCGTCGGTGATCAGGTTCAGGCGCGCACCGAGCTCGCGGATGCGTCGCTTGGCGTCGTCGTGGCGCTCACGATCGAGCATCACCACGGTCAGTTCACGGACCTTGCGTCCCATCGCGCCAGCGACGGCACGCAGGTTGTCCTCCAGGGGTTGGTCGAGATCGATGACCTCCGCCCCCTCGGCGCCGACCACGAGCTTCTCCATGTAGACACACGGACCGGGGTCGAACATGGTGCCCGCCGGGGCCGCGGCGAACACCGCCAGTGAACCGGGCCGACCCTCGGCCAGCAGCCGCGTGCCCTCGACCGGGTCCACGGCGATGTCGACCTGCGGCGGCCGACCGGTACCGACCCGCTCGCCGTTGTAGAGCATCGGGGCCTCGTCCTTCTCGCCCTCCCCGATCACCACGGTGCCGTCCATCTCCACCGTGTCGAGCACCTGGCGCATGGCATCCACCGCCGCCTGGTCCCCGGACTCCTTGTCGCCGCGCCCCTGCCAGCGGGCGGCCGCCATGGCCGCCGCTTCGGTGACCCGGACGACCTCCAGCGCGAGGTTGCGATCGGGACGCTCGGGATTGCGCGCGGGAACCTCGGAAGTCACGGAGCTGCCTGTTGTCGGGGTGTCGTCGAGCCTAGACCCCCGGCCGCAGCCGAACCCAAGCCCCGACCACGTGCGCCCGGGGCAACCGGACCTGAACGACGAGCAGGGCTCGACGACGAGCGGGCCTCAGCGGCGCCGGGGCCGCACGGTGCGCGGCAGATCGGCCGGCTCCTCGCCGGGCAGCCTCCCGGTCTCGGCGTGCACCCGCAGCGCATCGTTCTCGAACGCCAGCCGATCGCGCACCCCGCCCTGCTCGTTGAACAGCCGCTTGAGCACCCGGACCGTCGCCGCGTCCCGATCCGCCACCGTGGTGAGCCACGCCAGGGCCTCGTCCCGCGCCTGACCGTCGGCGACCAGGCGCTGGGCGAACCCGGTACGCCACGCCTCCTCGGCCGGGACGTCCCGGCTCGAGAGCACCCAGTCCTTGGCCGTCGACAGCCCGACCTGCCCGACGGTGCGGGCGACCCCGACCGGCACGCCGTAGATCGCCCCGGGGAAGCGCAGGACCGCCCCCTGGGCGACCACCCGCAGGTCACAGGCCCCGGCCGCCTCCGCACCCCCGCCAACCGCGTAGCCCTCGACGGCCGCGGCCGTGGGCAGCGGGAACAGCGTGAGCTGCTCGTAGCAGGCGGTGAACAGCTCCATGCGCCGTCGGCCGCCGTCCGGCGTGCGCTCGCGCACGTCGGCGCCGGCGGAGAAGCTCCCGCCCGATCCGGTCAGCACCAGCCCGCGCAGGCCGTCGTCGCTCGCCGCTGCCTGCAGCGCATCGAGCAGCGCGGCGAGCAGTCCGGTGTCCATCGCGTTGCGGGCACCGGGCCGCTGCAGGCTGAGCACCCGCAGCCGCGCGTCGCCGACCGCCACGTCGTCGACGGCCACCGGACCCGGTGTGGCTGCTGCGTCAGGCTCCTGCACGATGTTCCTCCCGGCCTGGCGCCGGAGGCTACTGGCCGCCGGTAGCCTGCCGCGACCATGAGCGACACCACCCGCCGTCGGCTCGCGCAGCTGGTCCGCCGCCCCGACGCCGACCTGGCTGAGGCCGCCCTGCTGGTCTGCGCCGAGGCCGAACCCGACCTCGACCTCGAGGTGGCGCTGCTGCGCGTGGATGCCCTGGCCGATGCCCTGCGGTCCCGCGGCTTCCGACCCGACCCGCCCGAGCAGGCCGCCCGGGGCCTCGCCGACCACCTCGCCGGAGAGCTCGGGTTCCGGGGGGACGTCACCAGCTACCACGATCCCGACAACAGCCTGCTGACCCGTGTCCTGCAACGTCGTCGGGGCCTGCCGATCACCCTGTCGATCCTCTACACCGCCGTCGGGCGTCGGCTGAAGGTGCCGGCGTTCCCGATCGCGCTTCCCGGCCACGTCGTGACCGGCGTGAGCGCCCCGGGCGTACCGGTGGTGCTCGACCCGTTCCATGCCGGCCGCCTGCTCGACGAACCGGCGCTGGCCGAGCGCGTGGCGACCACGACCGGAGGCCGACACCGCTTCCATCGGGCCATGCTGCGCCCCGCACCGGCCGGCCAGATCGTGCGCCGGCTGCTGACCAACCTGGTCCGCGACCTCGGCACCGCCGGACGCCACCTCGACGCGTGCTGGGCCAGCGAACTGCGCCTGACCCTGCCCGACCGGGACCCCCACGACCACCGAGTGCACGGCGAGGTGCTGGTGCGTGCCGGCCGGTTCGACGCGGCTGCCCGCGCCTTCGAGACCTACCTCGAGCAGGCCGACCCCGACGAAACGGACCGGACCGAGGTCCGCCGCCGCGTGCTGGCGGCCCGAGCCAGGATGAACTGATCCCGCCGGCGCGACCTCAGGACGCGGGGTCGACCGTCAACGTGCCACGCATCGTGCGTTCGTGCCCCGGGACCGTGCACACGTAGGTGTAGCTGCCCGGCTCCAGGGTCACGGTGCCCACGTCGCTGCGACCCGGCGAGCACACCGCGACCTCGTCCCCGGTCTCCTCGATCACCAGGTTGTGGTTGACCGCGTCCTCACACACCAGGGCGATGGAGATCTCGCCCTCGGTGGCGCGCAGTTCCTCGACGTCCCACTGCAGGTTGTCACGCCCGACCACCACCAGGTCCGCGCCCGCGACCTCTTCGGGGGAGACGCTGGGTCCGGGGTCGCCGGCGCAGGCAGCCAACAGCCAGGTGGCGAGCAGCACCGCGACCATCCCACGCTGAGCGCCCCGCGACCGGCGCAGCACGCGGAAAACAGCAACCATGACACACCTCGGGGCCGGACCCAACAGTGTGCCCTGCCGGGTAGGAGGTACGCCAACCCGGCCGCGACGGTGCGGCGGCGTGCGCCCGGTGCGCCGACTGCGGCCGCGGGCGGGGCGATCACTAGGCTTCCCCCACGTCCACCGCCCCAACCAGCGAGGTTACCGTCGTGTTCGAGGCCGTGCTCATCGCCAACCGCGGCGAGATCGCCATCCGCGTCGCCCGTGCCTGCCGGGAACTCGGCGTGCGAAGCGTCGCCGTGTACTCCGAGGTCGACCGCGACGCGCTGCACGTCCGGCACGCTGACGAGGCCTACCTGCTCGGTCCGGCCTCGCCGGCCGAGTCCTACCTGCACATCGAGCGGATCCTCGCGGTCGCCGAGCAGGCCGGCGTGCAGGCCGTGCACCCTGGCTACGGGTTCCTGTCCGAGAACGCCCACTTCGCCCAGGCCGTGGCCGACGCGGGGCTGGTGTTCGTCGGCCCGCCGCCCGAGGCGATCGCCCGCATGGGCGACAAGCTCTCCGCCCGGGAGGTCGCGCTGGCCGCCGGGGTCCCGGTCGTGCCCGGCACGCTCGAGCCCACCGAGGACGCCGAGGTGGCGATCGCATTCGGCGACGAGTACGGCTACCCGGTCGCGGTCAAGGCCATGTTCGGTGGCGGCGGGCGGGGCATGAAGGTCGTGCGCGACGCCAAGGGCATGCGCGAGGCCCTCGAAGCGGCACAGCGCGAGGCCAAGACGGCGTTCGGGCGGGGCGAGTGCTACCTCGAGCGCTACCTCGAACGTCCCCGCCACGTCGAGATCCAGGTCATGGCCGACCTCGACGGCACCGCCGTCTACCTCGGCGAACGCGACTGTTCGCTGCAGCGCCGGCACCAGAAGCTGGTCGAGGAAGCTCCGGCCCCGGGCGTGAGCCAGGCCCTGCGTGACGCGATGGGCACCGCCGCGGTCAAGGTCGCCCAGGAGATGGGCTACACCAACGCCGGGACCTGCGAGTTCCTGCTCGACGAGGACGGCGAGACCTTCTACTTCCTCGAGATGAACACCCGCCTGCAGGTCGAGCACCCGGTCACCGAGATGGTCACCGGCGTCGACCTCGCCCAGACCCAGCTCAAGGTCGCCGCCGGGGACGGCATGGGCCTGACCCAGGAGGACATCCGGCTCACCGGCCACTCGATCGAGGTCCGGATCAACGCCGAGGAGCCGGCGTTGGGCTTCGTGCCGACCCCGGGGCCGATCGAACGGCTGGTCCCCCCACTCGGTCCATGGGTACGTCTCGACACCGGCACCGAATCCGGTTCCGAGGTGCCCCGTGACTATGACTCGATGATCGGCAAGCTGATCGTGTGGGGCGCGGACCGCGACGCCGCCCGTGCCCGCATGTCCCGGGCGCTGGACGAACTGGTCATCGAGGGCATCCCCACCACCGTGACCTTCCACCGGATGGCCATGAACCACCCGCAGTTCGCGGCCGGTGAGCACTCCACCAACTCCGTGGAGACCGAGTGGGACCTGTCGGTGCTCGAACCTCAGATGCCGGCGGCCGGCTCGGACCCGGCAGCGGGTCCGAGCCGTGAGGTCACCGTCGAGGTCGGCGACCGCCGCCTGCAGGTGCGGGTCTTCGGTGAACTGGCCGTGGGCGGCGGCGGTCCCGCACCCGCAGCCGGCGCGCCGCGACGCAGCCGGGGTGGCGCCACCGGTGGCCGAGCGGTGACCGCCGCCGCCTCCGAGGATCTCCTCGCCCCGATGCAGGGCACGGTCGTCAAGTACGCCGTCGAGGAGGGCGCCACGGTCGCCGCCGGCGACCTCGTCGTGGTGCTCGAAGCCATGAAGATGGAGAACAGCATCAGCGCGCACCGCGACGGGGTGGTGACCATCCTGCACTACGCCGCCGGGGACGTGGTCGAGTCCGGGGCGGTGCTCGCCCACATCGAATCGGCCGGCGAAGCCCTCGACGAAACGCTGCTTGAAGCC
The DNA here is from genome assembly GCA_007121975.1 of Nitriliruptoraceae bacterium. Taxonomy (GTDB): domain Bacteria; phylum Actinomycetota; class Nitriliruptoria; order Nitriliruptorales; family Nitriliruptoraceae; genus SKJO01. Next base: position 13,663 of record SKJO01000487.1, read on the forward strand.
GACGCCTGATCCCCCTGCCAGGCGCCCGTGGCCGCGGGTCGGGCCCGTGGCCGCGGGTCGGGCCTACCGCAGCAACGGGTCGAGCCGCGTCATGAGCATGCGGGCAGCCTCGGCAACCGACCCGGCCATGGTCGGGTAGACGGTCATCGTCTGTGCCAGCTGCGAGACCGACAGGCGCTGCTGGACGGCCACGGCCAGCGGCTGGATCAGGTCGCTGGCCCGGGCACTGACCACCACGCCGCCCACAACCACTCCTGATCCGACCTGCGCGTGCACCTTCACGAAGCCGTCGGTCGACCTGGTCATCTTGGCGCGCGGGTTGCTGCGGAAGTCGAGCCGGGCGGTCTCCACGAGCAGCCCTGAGGCCCGCGCCTCGTCGGCGGACAGGCCCACCTGCGCCACCTCGGGGTCGGTGAAGATGGTGGAAGCGACCGCGTCCCACCGGATGGGCTGCACGGCCTGGCCCAGGGCATGCCACATCGCGGTACGGCCCTGCATGGCCGCGACCGAGGCGAGCATCACCCCGCCGGTCACGTCTCCCGCGGCATACACCCAGGGGCGGCTCGAGCGGCCGACGGTGTCGACCACCACCGCGCCGGCGGCGTCGAGTTCCACCCCGACCTGCTCGAGGCCGAGTCCGGCCGAGGTCGGCACCTGGCCGACGGTGAACAGCGCGTGGCTGCCGACGACCTCACGACCATCCGCGAGTCCGACCTGCACACCCTGGCTGTGCCCGGTGCACGACACCGCCCGGGCATTGCGCAGGATGGTCATTCCCCGACGTTCGAAGACGTCCTCGATCACCTGGGCCGCATCCGGATCCTGCGTCGGCAGGATCAGATCCCGGGAGGACACCAGGGTGACCTCGGCGCCGAAGCGCCGGAACGCATGGGCGAACTCCGCGCCGGTGGCTCCGGATCCCACCACGATGAGGTGCTCAGGGACCTCGGGCAGGCCATAGACCTGCTGGCCGGTGAGCACCCGCTCCCCATCGGGGGCGAAGAACGGCAGCACCCGGGCGGTGGAGCCGGTGGCCAGCAGCACGTGATCGGCCTCGAGTCGGTGCCCGCGACCATCGACCACCTCGATGTCGATCTCGTGCTCGCCGCTGACGCGCCCCCGGCCCCGGACCAATCGCACTCCGGTGGCCGCGACCCGGCGCTCGATGTCACGCGACTGCGACGCGCCGAGCTCCAACACGTTGGCCGACACCCGGGGCAGATCGACCACCGTGCGGTCGACGGCCTCGATGCCGGCCAGACGAACCCCGAGGTCGTCGGCCCGGTGCACCCAGCCCATCGCCTCGGCCGCCACGATCATGGCTTTGGACGGCACGCAGTCCCACAGCACGCAGTTGCCGCCGAGTCCCTCGTCGGCGACCACGGTGACCTCGGCGCCGAGTTCGGCGGCGACCAGGGCAGCTTCGTAGCCGGCCGGGCCTCCGCCCAGGATCACGATGCGCTGCTGGGGCATGTCGACCTCCGCGTCGCGGGGCGCCCACGCTAGCGTCCACCCTGACGTCCCTCGTGCGCAGGAGGCCCCCATGGACCGTCATCCGTTCCGCGTCGCGGTCGAAGCCAAGGATCACGACGCCGCCTTCGCCCTGCTGCACGACGAGGTGGTGTTCCGCTCCCCCGCCGTGCACCACCCCTACCGGGGCAAGGCCGACGTCGCGCACCTGCTGCGGCACGCCGTCGAGACCCTCGAGGGGCTGACCTACATCGACGAGTTGCACGGTGAGCGCAGCGTCGGACTGATCTTCACGGCCCGGACCGGAGACCGCGACGTCGAGGGCATCGACCACCTCACCCTCGACGACGATGGGCGCATCACGACCTTCCGCGTCATGATCCGTCCCCTGTCCGGGTTGATCGCGGTGGCCCAGGTGATGGGTGCCCGGCTCGAGGCCGACCCGGTGCCCTCGGCGCGGAACGAATCGGCCTAGCCGCCCGCTGCCCCGCCTCCGCCCGGCGCCGCGCCACCCCGCTCCGTGCCGCCCCGCCCCGCGCGCACGGACTCCACCA
>SKJO01000278.1 GCA_007121975.1 Nitriliruptoraceae bacterium
CGGCGGCGGTGCTCCGGGTGGGGGTTGTGTCTGCGGACGCGGCCCCGACCCCGTCAGTCCCGGCCCCGACCCCGTCAGTCCCGGCCCCGGCCCCGGCAGCCCCGGCCCCGACCCCGGCAGTCCCGACCCCGACCCCGGCAGTCCCGACCCCGGCCAGGGCAGTTCCGGCTCGGGCCGCGGCCGTGGTGGTGGCTTTGTGGGTGGCCGCTTGGGGGCGGGGGGCCGTGGTGGTGGGCAGGTGGGCGGACACCATGCTGCTGCTGGTGGGGTGGGACGCCGGGCGCGGCCGCGGATGCTGGTGTGGGCGGATCTTGGGATGCTGCTGGGCGATGACCGGCATGCGTGTGCGGCACGGCTGCTGGTCAACACCATCGGCGGGCCGGTACGTCTGACCCCGCATGCGGCCCGCCGTCTGGCGTCGGACGCGACCCTACGGGTGATCGTGCATGACGACGGACGGGTCCTTGGGTCCACCGACGCGCAGGCAACCATCACCCTGACGGTACGTGAAGCGGTGTACGCCCGTGACCAGGGCTGCCGGTTCCCGGGCTGTCGTGCACCGGTGCAGTGGTGTGACCTGCACCATGTCATCGCCCGGCATCTGGGTGGTCCCACCATCCCCGAGAACCTGGTGTGCCTGTGCCGACGGCATCACACCGCGGTCACCAACGGCCGCTGGCGTCTGGACATGACCGTGGACGCCGTGGTCACCGTCAGCCGCGGCAGGCAGCGTGCGACCAGCCTGCCACCCCACCAACGTCGACTCCACCCCAAGACCCACCCCGACTGAACATGGGCGAGCGCCATCCGTCGGTGGTGCCGTGACCTTCAAGCCCGGCAGTGAGGGCCGGCCACGGTGTCCCGGCCTCGCCGTTCTGTTGGCGTTGGCCCATGTCGGGTCGCGGCTGCATTCGCAGCGGGGCCACGGTCGTTCGTGTGCGGAAGGCGGGGGTCGGCCTCGTGGGTCGCCTACCTTGGTGGGTGTAGTGACCACGCAACGAAAGGCCCACCGTGCCACGGTACGACGTCGAGGTCGACCCGATGGTCTGCACCGGCTCGAAGCGTTGTCTGGCCATCGCCCCGCATGCGTTCTGGTTCGATGACCGCTCGTATGTCTCGGGAGTCAGCGGAGGTCCGTTCAGCGACGACGAGGATATAGTCGTCGCCGCCGAGAGCTGTCCCGTCGGCGCGATCACCGTGGTCGACGAGGAGAGCGGGGCGCAGGTCGTCCCCTGAGTTGGCAGGGTGAGCGCTCCCGGAACCCGGCGGCACGGTCGTCGGATTCCGGGGCTGCGTCCGTTGGCCGCCGGCTTGCCGTGGGACTGGGCGTCGGCCTGGTGGCGTGGAGCTTGGTCGCGAACCTCGTGATCGGCGACAGCGGCTACGTCACCCGCAATGTCGTGCTGACGGCTCTCGCGATCGCATTGGCTCGGCGGTTCGGGTTCGACCCCGGGCAGTTGGGGCTGGCCCGGGCATCACTGCGTTCCGGGCTGAGGTGGGGGTTGGGCGCGATGGCGGTGGTCGTGGTGGTGCTGGTCATCGCGGTGGCGGTGGCCGATCACCTCGCGCCGGTGGCAGCGCTCCTCGCGGATGAACGCGCCCAACTGCCGGCGGGTCGTCTGGCCTACGTCGCGACGGTTCGCATCCCGCTGGGCACCGCGCTGTTCGAGGAGGTCATGTTCCGGGGGTTGCTGCTCGCGGCCTGGTTGCGGGTGACCAGCACCGGCCGGGCGGTGTGGTGGTCGAGTGCCGTGTTCGGGGTGTGGCACGTTGCGCCGACCATGGTCGCGCTCGAGCTCAACAGCATCGAGGTGCTGGGTGCTGCCGGGATCAGCGCGGTGTTCGCCGCCGTGGCCGTCACCACGGTCGCCGGCTTCGGCTTCACCTGGCTGCGCCTGCGCTCGGGCAGTCTGCTCGCACCGATCCTCGCCCACATCGCAACCAACAGTTTCGGCCTGCTGGCGGCGGTGGCCGCGACGGGGCCGACCTCCATGCCGTGAAGGAGTCTCCGTGACCACCGTGCTCGTCGTACACCACACCCCGTCACCCCATCTGCAGGCCCTGCTGGAAGCGGTCGCCGACGGGGCCGGGACCGATGCGCTCGAAGACGTCGAGGTGGTGCTCCGGCCGGCGCTGGTCGCCGCCGAGGTCGACGTACTCGCTGCCGACGGCATCGTGCTGGGGACTCCGGCCAACCTGGGGTGGATGTCGGGTGCGCTCAAGCACTTCTTCGACCGCATCTACTACCCGTGCCTGGAGGCGGCCAGCGGTCGTCCCTACGGGCTGTACGTCCACGGCAATGACGACACGACCGGAGCCATCCGGTCCGTGGAGCGGGTGGTCAAGGGGCTGGCGTGGCAGCCGGTCGTCGCGCCGGTCAGCGTGACCGGAGCGCCGACGAAGGCCGACCTCGAGTCATGCTGGGAACTCGGAGCGACCGTGGCCGCGCAGGCAGCCGGGGTGGTCGGCTGAGCCCGTCGGGGTGCGGTCAGGGGAGTTGGCCGCAGAACGCCAGCGCACGTCGGACCAACCGACCGTGGCCCGAGGACATCTCGGCGGCGATCTCGGGGCTGGTCGCTTCCGCGGGGGACACCCACGCGAGGTCGAGCACGTCTTCAGGCGGGGCGCACTCACCGCGGCAGGGCACCACGTAGCCCAGGGCGACCGCATGCTGGCGGGGATCGTGGAAGCCCGTCCGCGTCGGGTCGGGGAAGTACTCGGCGACGGTGAAGGGGGCGACCCCGGAGGGCAGGTCGGGTGCGGCCTCTGCCCCGAGGTCCTTGGCGAGGTGGCGCCACAGCGCCTCACGAAGTGTCTCGCCGAACAGCACCCGGCCGGAGACCACGGCCCGGGAGATCGCCCCGTCGGGTTGGGCGCGTAGCAGCAGGCCGACCTTCTCGATCCGGCCGAGATGGTCGGTGCGTACGGGGACGGCCTCGACGTACACGATCGGGATCTGGCCGCGGATGGACTCGATGGTCTCGGCCGGAAGCCAGCCGGGACTGGTCTCGATCGTGTCGTTGGTGCTCATGCGCTGCTCCTGGATGACGGCTGGTCGGACCGTAGTGTTCCAGGCCCCTCGGGCAGCGTCACGCGGGCGCGGGGCGGCACGGTGGATATCCGGGGGGTCGAAGGGGGCCGGGTGGATCAGGGCCGGGTCCATCGACCCTTGTCCGGTCAGCAGCCGGTGCGTAGCGTCGGTGCGGAGTCGAACACAAAGGCCGCTCACGTGGCTGCGCCCGGTGTCATCGCTCCGTCCGGTCTGGGGTCGCTGATCGCGCTGTTGCGCGATGAGGGCTACCGCGTGGTCGGACCCACGGTCCGTGACGGGGTGGTGGTGCACGACGACCTCGCCGGAGTGGATGACCTGCCGGTGGGCTGGCAGGACCGGCAGGGACCGGGGACCTACCGGCTCGAGCGGCGCGACGACGAGGCGCTGTTCGCGACCGCGGTGGGCCCGCACGGTCCCAAGCGTGAGCTGTTCCCACCCCGTCAGCATCTGTGGGAGGCGGTCAGCGACGGTGACGCGGTGTTCCACGTCGTCGAGCCGCCCGCCCCCGACGAGCGGATCGCGTTCCTGGGCGTCCGGCCGTGCGAGCTGGCCGCCATCGGGGTGCAGGACCGGGTCCTGCTCGACGGGTTGGCCGCCGACCGCGTCTACGCCGCGCACCGTGAGCAGGTGCTGCTCATCGCCGCCGAGTGCCACCAGCCCGCAGGCACCTGCTTCTGCGCGTCGATGGGCACGGGCCCCGGCGTCGTCGACAACGACGGGTCGGTGCCGGTGGCCCGCGCCGACCTGGCGATCACCGAACTGCTCGAAGGAGAGCACCGGCTGCTGCTGCGTGCCGGGAGCGAGGAGGGCAGCCGACTGCTCGATGCGATCGACCACCGGGCCGCCACCGCAGAGGATCACGCGGCGCGCGACGCGTCGCTGGCCGCGGCCACCGAGCAGATGGGTCGCCACCTCGACGTCGAGGATGTGCACGACCTGCTGATGGGCAACCTGTCGCATCCGCGCTGGGACGAGGTCGCCTCCCGCTGCCTGGCCTGCACCAACTGCACGATGGTGTGCCCGACCTGTTTCTGCACCAACGTCGAGGACACCACCGACCTCAGCGGGGAGCGGGCCAGCCGCGACCGTCGGTGGGACTCGTGCTTCACGATCGAGTTCAGCCATGCCGGCCCGACCTCGGTGCGCACCTCGACCCGGGCCCGCTACCGGCAATGGTTGACCCACAAGCTCGCAACCTGGATCGATCAGTTCGACACCTCCGGCTGCGTGGGGTGTGGTCGGTGCATCACCTGGTGCCCGGTGGGGATCGACCTCACCGAGGAGGTCGCCGCGATCCGGGCCAGCGACGGACGGAAGTCCACCTCATGAACCCGCCCACCGACCCGCCCGCCCTGCCGGCGCGCGATACCCGGGCGCTGCCCACCGGCGACGTGCATGCGGTGGTCGCCCGTCTGGCCGAGCACCCGTTCTTCGCCGGTATCTCCCGCGAGGACCTCGCACGCCTGGCCGAAGGTGGAGCCCTGGTCGAGTTCGACGCCGACCGCTACGCGTTGCGTCAGGGCGGGCCGGGGGAGACCTTCACGCTGCTGCTCGAGGGGGACGTCGACCTCGAGGTGGCCGGGGCCGGACCACCGCTGGTGATCGAGAGCCTGCACGCCGGCGACGCGCTGGGCTGGTCCTGGCTGTTCCCGCCCCACCGCTGGGCGTTCGACGCCCACTGCCGTACCCAGGTGCGGGCGATCGCGCTCGATGCGCGGCACCTGCGCGCCCTGATCGACGCCGACCCGGTGCTCGGCCGGGAGCTGACCCACCGGGTCGCCGAGCTGGTCGCCGACCGGCTGCGCCACGCCCGACTCCAGATCGTGAGCGGACATGCCCATGACCATCGCGCCTGACCTGCCGCTGCGCGACCCGTTGACCGCACGGCCCTACGTGGTCTCGACCATCCGTCAGCAGACCCACGACATCGTGACTCTCGACGTGCGTCCGGCTGAGGCGCCGATCGCCTTCGCGCCCGGACAGTTCGACATGGTCTACGTCTACGGGGTGGGGGAGGCGGCGATCTCGATCTCCTCGGACCCGGCCACCCCCGAGCTGCTGTCGCACACGATCCGGGCCATCGGGTGGGTCACCCGGGCACTCAACGACCTGCAGCCCGGCGCCACCATCGGCATCCGGGGACCCTACGGGCGCGGGTGGCCGCTGGACGACGCCGAGGGTCGCGACCTGGTGATCGTGGCCGGTGGCATCGGCCTGGCCCCGGTGCGGCCGGCCATCATGGCGGCGCTGGCCCAGCGTGATCGCTTCAACCGGATCGCGCTGCTGGTGGGGGCGCGCAGCCCCCGTGATCTGGTGTTCCGCGACGACCTCGACCGGTGGGCCACCAACCCGGCAATCGACGTGCACGTGACGGTGGACAGTGCGGTGCGCGGGTGGGGTGGTCGGGTCGGGGTGGTCACCAAGCTGATCCCGCGGGTGCCCTTCGACCCCGATGGGGCGACCGTACTGACCTGCGGGCCCGAGGCCATGATGTGGCACACGGCCGACGCGCTGGTCAAGCGGGGGGTGGATCCCAACCACCTCTACGTCACGCTGGAACGCAACATGCGCTGTGCGCTGGGCACCTGTGGGCACTGCCAGCTCGGCCCGGTGTTCGTCTGTCGCGACGGCCCGGTGTTCGCCTGGCCGGAGGTGTCGGGGCTGCTCGAGGAGCGTGAGCTGTGAGTCGACCGAGTCTTGCCGTGTGGAAGTTCGCGTCCTGCGACGGCTGCCAGTTGTCCCTGCTGTCCGCAGAGGACGAGCTGCTGACGCTCGCCGAGGAGGTGCACATCGCACACTTCCTGGAAGCCACCCGCGAGGTGGCGCCAGGTCCCTACGACGTGTCGCTGGTCGAGGGGTCGATCACCACGCCCGCCGATGCCGAGCGCATCCGGCACGTGCGCAGCATCTCGGGCACGCTGATCACCATCGGGGCGTGCGCCACCGCGGGAGGGATCCAGGCGCTGCGCAACCTCGCCGACGTCGAGGCCTACGCGAGCCTGGTCTACGGCCATCCCGAGTACATCTCCACGCTGGCAGAGTCGACCTCGATCGCGCAGCACGTGCCGGTCGACTTCGAGCTGCGCGGCTGTCCGGTCGAGGTTCCCCAGCTGCTCGAGGTCGTCTCGGCACTGCTCGCCGGGCGCAAGCCGGTCACCCCGCCGCACGCGGTGTGCCTGGAGTGCAAGCTGCGGGGCGCGGTCTGCGTCATGGTCGCCAACGGCACCCCGTGTCTCGGCCCGATCACCCAGGCGGGCTGCGGGGCGCGCTGCCCGGCGTTCAACCGGGGTTGCTACGGCTGCTTCGGGCCGATGGAGACGCCCAACACCGCCTCGCTGAGCGACCACCTGCACGACGAGCTCGGCATCTGCGACGACGACCTCGCCCGACTGCTGCGCACCTTCAACGCCGACGCGCCGGAGTTCCGTGCCGAGGCCAGACGCCGCGAGTCGATCGCCGCGGCACGCGGGGAGGACGCCACGTGAGCCACTCCCACGAACGTGACATCAGCGTCGCCGCGCTCGCCCGGGTCGAGGGCGAGGGGGCGATGCGCGTGCGCATCCGCGACGACCACGTCGAGCACGTCGCCCTCGAGATCTACGAGCCGCCCCGCTTCTTCGAGGCGATGCTGCGGGGGCGCACCTACCTCGAACCACCCGACATCACCGCGCGCATCTGCGGGATCTGCCCGGTGGCCTACCAGCTGTCCGCGATCAACGCGATCGAGGATGCCCTCGGGGTGGACGCTCCACCGGCGATCCGGGTGCTGCGGCGGCTGCTGTACTGCGCCGAGTGGATCGAGTCGCACGTGCTGCACGTGTTCCTGCTGCACGCACCTGACTTCCTCGGCTACCAGAGCGCCATCGAGATGGCGGCCGACCACCACGAGCTCGTCGAACGTGGCCTGCGGCTGCGCAAGCTCGGCAACCGGCTGCTCGAGGTGATCGGCGGGCGCGCCATCCATCCCATCAACGTGCGGGTCGGCGGCTTCCACCGGGCGCCGACGGCGCGTGAGCTGCGCGAGTTGCTGCCCGAACTCGAGTGGGCGCTGGCGGCTGCGCAGGACACCGTGCGGGCGGTCGCGGGCTTCCCGTTCCCCGAGCTCACCCAGCACCACGTGTATGTCGCGCTGCGCCCCGACCGTGGCGTCGGCGGTGACGCAGCACCCGGCTACCCGCTCGAGGACGGCCGCGTGGTGGCCTCCGACGGGCTCGACATCCCCGTGCAGCAGTGGCCGCGTTGGTTCCGCGAGGACCACGTGCCGCACTCCACGGCGCTGCACGGGCGGATGGTGACCGGCGCCACCTACGCGGTCGGCCCCCAGGCCCGGTTCGCGCTCAACGCCGACCGACTCTCGCCGCCGGCTGCCGACCTGGCCGCCGAGGTCGGGCTCACCGCCCCCGAGCGCAACCCGTTCCGCTCGATCCTGGTCCGGGCGGTGGAGCTGGTCGAGGCGCTGAGCGAGGCCCAGCGGCTGATCGAGGGCTACGAGCGGCCTGACGAGCCGGCGGTCGCCGTCGAGCCCCGCGAAGGAGTCGGTCACGGGGTCACCGAGGCGCCCCGCGGCATCCTCTACCACCGCTACGCGATCGACGCGCAGGGGCTGATCACCGACGCGGTCATCACCCCGCCCACGGCCCAGAACCAGCCGGCGATGGAGGCCGACCTGGCCGGGTTCGTGCAGCGTCACGTGCACCTACCCGACGACGAGCTGCAGTGGCAGTCCGAGCAGGCGATCCGCAACTACGACCCCTGCATCTCCTGCTCGACCCACTTCCTGAACCTCGAGGTGGACCGCGGGTGACCCGGGTGCTGATCGCCGGGATCGGTCACCCCGACCGTGGCGACGACACCGTGGGCCTGCTGGTCGCCGAGCGGCTCCGCGTGCGTCTGCGTGGGGTCGAGGACGTCGAGGTGGTAGCGACCACGGCTGATCCCAGTGCCCTGCTCACGCTGCCGGCCTGGGACCTCGCCGAGCACCTGATCGTGGTGGATGCGTGCGTGGGTGGAGCGGTGCCCGGCCACGTGCACGTGTTCCGGGATCCCGACGCGCTGCCGGTTCCGGTGGCCGGAGGCACCCACGATCTGGGGCTGGCGACGACGCTGGCTCTGGCCCGCGCGCTCGGGCGGCGTCCCGCCCAGGTCACGGTGCTGGCCGTCGAGGGTGCGCAGTTCGAGGTCGGGTCGGCGCCGAGTCCCGAGGTCCTCGCGGCGGCGGAGCTGCTGGTCGCGCGGCTGGTATCCGAGCACGGAGGTGCCTGAACACCACGAAACCCCGACCGCCGTTCTACGGGTGGTCGGGGCTCCGCGCGTCCGGGCGCACTCTGAGGACCGTGGTCCGAGCGCAGCCGTTCCGCTGACATCGTCACGCTACGGCGTTCGATGCCACCCGTTCCACCGGGGGCAGCGGCGGTCGAGGCGGTGGCGCGGACCTCGCGGCCCGGCCGTCCAGCGGGGGACCCGTCGGTCCGGCCTGCTGTCGTCGCGGACCCTGCTCCGGTTCCGCTCCGGTCACCCGGGGTGTTTCCGTAGTTCTCTCGGGCGACAAGGGAGACACTACGCACGTCCGCGGGTGCTGACAAGGGGGTGGGGACAAGTCACAGGCAACTCACAGGAGATCCCCAGGGTGGCCACAGGTTGTGCCCAGTTACGTCACTCTGGGCGCACCTCGACGTCGCACAGCGCGCGCCCCCGGCATCGGTGACCGGGGGCGCGCGGCGGACAGCGGGCAGGATCAGTACAGGAACATCGGCTTGCCGGTGACCTGACGGACCTTGGGACGGTAGGCGTCGACGTCGTACAGGGCGCCGACGTCGACCCGCTTGGCGCCGTCACCGGTGACCGAGATCGGGACGTTGGTGTAGGTGCCGCTGCGCAGCGCGACCATGCGCCCCGAGTTGTCCGACACCGCGAGGTCGGCCGCCATGACCGCGTAGTTGGTGGCGACCATCAGGTCCAGCGAGTCGGGGCTGCCCGAGCGCATCAGGTAGCCCAGCGTCTGGGCGATGATGTCCTCGCCGGTGATCGACTTGATCATCCGCCCGGTGGTCTCGCCGATCCCGCCGAGCTTGCGGTGGCCGTAGGCGTCGGCCTCACCCGACAGGTGCACCTCCCCGCCGGTGTGGGTGGCGCCCTCGGAGATGGTGACCATCGCGTAGTTCGACGGGTTGGCGCGCTTGTCGTCCATCAGCAGGGCGCTCAGCCGCTCCGGGTCGAAGGGGACCTCGGAGATGATGGCGCGGTCGACCGAGGCGAGGTAGGCGCTGATCAGCGAGGTCTCGCCCGAGTAGCGACCGAACAGCTCGATCACCGCGATGCGCTCGTGCGAGCCGGTGGAGGTGCGCAGCTGGTGGATGAACTGCACGCTGCGGGTCACGGCGGTCGAGAAGCCGATGCAGTAGTCGGTGCCGTGGACGTCGTTGTCCATCGTCTTGGGGATGGCGATGACCGGGAAGCCCTCCTCGTGCAGGCGCAGCGCGTAGGAGAGGGTGTCGTCGCCACCGATGGGGATCAACGCGTCGATGTGGTTGCGCTCGAGCACCTCGAGCACGTGCTCGGTGAAGTCGTGGGGGCCCTCGTCGTCGCCGATGCGGCCGGTGAGGAACGCGGGGACGTCCTTGGTACGCACCTTCTGCGGGTTGGTGCGTGAGGTGTGCAGGAAGGTGCCGCCGCTGCGGTCGATGGTCCGCACGACGCCGAGGTCGAGGGGAATCAGGCAGTTGGCGCGTGAGCCCTCGTCGTCGTCGAGGTCGTACTCGAGCAGGCCGCCCCAGCCGCGGCGGATGCCCACGACCGTGTGCCCGTCGTGGATGACGCGGTCGACGACCGCCTTGATGCAGGGGTTGAGTCCGGGGACGTCGCCGCCGCCCGTCAGGATGCCGATGCGCATGGTGGCCTTTCGTTTCGCGGAGAATGGTGGGATGGGAGGTCGAAGCGCATCGTAGGCGCCCGGCTGACCTGCTTGCCTGTACCCACACGGACCCGACGGCAAGGAGCGCAGCATGAGCGTGCGGTGGGGAGTTCTCGGCACCGGATCGATCGCGGCGGCGTTGACCGAGGCGGTGCGGGCCGAGGGCGGCGAGGTGGTCGCCGTGAGCAGCGCCGACCCTGCGCGGGCTGCCGCCTTCGCGAGCGCGTACGACATCGAGCGCCACCATGCGCCGCACCATGAACTGCTGGCAGCGGGTGACCTCGATGTCGCCTATGTGGCCACCACCAACGACCGGCACCACGCGGATGTGCTGGCCTGCCTCGAGGCGGGGGTGGCGGTGCTCGCCGAGAAGCCGTTCGCGCTCGACCTCGCGCAGACCGACGAGCTGCTCGCGGCTGCGCAGCGTGCCGGGGTGTTCCTCATGGAGGCGATGTGGATGCGCTTCCAGCCCGCCTTCCTCGAGCTCGAGCGCCGGCTGGAAGCCGGGCAGATCGGTCCTCCTGCGCTTCTCACGGCGCATTTCGGGATCTCGTTGCCGGTCGACCCGACCCGGCGCTGGTTCGCCCGTGAGCAGGGTGGGGGCAGCCTCGTCGACGTCGGTGTCTATCCGCTCACCCTGGCGCTGGCGGTGCTCGGAGAGCCCGAGGAGATCACCGCGCTGGCGCAGCTGGCCGACACCGGCGTGGACGCCCAGCTGGCGGTGGCGATGCGCCACCCCACGGGCCTGGCGAGCTGGTCGTGCTCGTTCGTGGCGGACCTGGGGGTGGAGGCCACCGTCGCCGGTCCCGAGGGCAGCCTGCGCCTGCACGCGCCCTTCCACCATGCCCCACGGCTCACCCGCCACCGCGGGCTCGAGCTCGTCGAGGACCTCGTGGTGCCCGGCGCGGAGCTCGGCTACCGCCACGAGGTCCGCGAGGTGCACCGCTGCCTGGCCGCCGGTCGCACCCAGAGCGAGCGCATGCCCTGGGAGCTCACGCGCACGCTCATGCGGTGGCTCGATGCGCTGCGCGCGCAGGTCGGCGTCACCTACCCGGGGCGCTGACGACCCCGACGACCTCGAGGGGCCATCGGGCGCGCATGGTCGGGACCATCTGCACTGCCCCGCGGTGGGCGGGACCCGGATGCTGGACCCGGAGTCCACCGCCGTGGAAGGTCTGATCACGATGTCCGTCCCCGTCGTGCACGACGTCATCATCATCGGGGGCGGGGTGGTCGGGGTGACCTTGGCCCGCACCCTGTCGCGCTTCGAGCTCGACGTGGTGCTGCTCGAGCGTGACGCCGAGGTCGGCTTCGGGGTCAGCAAGGCCAACAGCGGCATCATCCACTCCGGCATCCACGCGGATCCGGACACCGTCAAGGGCCGGCTCGAGTGGCCGGGCAACGTCGGTTGGCTGCGGTTGCGTGACGACCTGGGCTTCGGGCTCGCGCAGGTCGGCGAGCTGCTCGTGGCGCTGGCCGAGGACGAGCTCGCGACCGTCGAGGCGCTGCACGCGCAGGGCCGGCGCAAGGGCGTGCCGGGCCTGGAGCCCTACCGCCAGGACCAGGTGCGCCGGGCCCAGCCCAACCTGACGCGTGAGGTCATCGCGGGGCTGTGGGCACCGACCGCCGGGGTGGTCAACCCCTACGAGGCGGTGCTGCTCATCGCCGACAACGCCGCGCGCAACGGGGTGCAGGTGGTCACCAGCGAGCCGGTCGTCGGCATCGATCCTCCGGTGGTCGACGAGCCCGACGCCCCGATCCGGGTGCGCACCCCAGGCCGCACCTGGCATGGCCGTTACGTCGTCAACGCCGCCGGGCTCTACGCCGACGAGATCGCGGCGATGGCGGGGGTAGCGAGCTTCACGATCCATGGGCGCAAGGGTGAGGAGTACCTGCTCGACAAGCGGTTGGCGGGGCTGGTCACCAGCATCATCTTCCCGTGCCCGACCGAGACCTCGAAGGGCACGCTGGTCACCCCGACCTACGACGGCACCATCATGGTGGGCCCCACCGCCGAGGCGACCGACGACAAGGACGACACCACCACCACCCCCGAGGGTGCCGCGCAGGTGTTCGCCGCCGCCCGGCGGCTGGTGCCCGGCATCAGCCCGCGGGATGTGATCGCCGAGTTCGCCGGGGTGCGGGCGGTGGCCCACACCGAGGACTTCATCATCGGGCCCACCGACCGTCCGGGTTTCGTCAACGCGGCGGGGATCCAGTCGCCCGGGCTGACCGCGGCGCCGGCGATCGCCGAGCTGCTGCTCGACGTGCTCAGCGACGAGGGTCTGGCGCTGCACGAGAAGGACGCCTGGCAGCCGCGCAGCGAGCACCCCGTGCGCTTCGCGCAGCTGTCGACCGAGGAGCAGGCCGAGCTGGCGGTGCGCGAACCGCGCTACGCGCAGCTCGTGTGCCGCTGCGAGCTGGTGACCGAGGCCGAGATCCTCGACGCCATCGATCGGGGTGCGCGCACGCTCGACGGCCTGAAGTTCCGCACCCGCATCGGGATGGGGCGCTGCCAGGGAGGCTTCTGTACCTGGCACTGCATGCAGCTGCTCGCCGAACGCCAGCAGGTTGACCTGCCCGCGGTGACCAAGCGCGGCGCGGGCTCGTGGCTGGTCTGCGAGCGTGACGACGCCGGGGCGCGCCCGACCGCCGCGCTGGGAGGCTGAAGGCCGATGACGATCAGCGCAGAGCCCCGCCACCTCGACGCCCGCTACGACGTGCTGGTCGTCGGTGCCGGACCGGCCGGGATGGCCGCCGCCATCGGCGCCCGGGAGATGGGCGCGGACTCCGTGCTCCTCGTCGACCGGGAACGGGATCCCGGTGGCATCCTGCTGCAGTGCATCCACTCCGGCTTCGGCCTGCACGCGTTCAAGGAGGAGATCACCGGCCCGGAGTACGCCGAGCGCTTCTTCGAGCAGGTGCTCGACCACGAGGTGGACGTGCTCACCGACGCGTTCGTGATGGACGTCACCGCGGAGCGCCGCGTCAAGCTGATGTCGCCGTCGGTGGGGGTCACCACCGTGGACGCCGGGGCGGTCGTGCTCGCGATGGGGGCCCGCGAGCGCACCCGTGGGGCGATCCACATCCCCGGGGACCGTCCGTCGGGGGTGATGACCGCGGGGCTGGCCCAGAAGATGGTCAACCTCGAGGGCTACCTGCCGGGCCGGCGGGCGGTCATCCTCGGGTCGGGGGACATCGGCCTGATCATGGCGCGCCGGCTCACGCTCGAGGGCGTCGAGGTGGTCGGGGTCTTCGAGCTGCTCGCGCATCCCAGCGGGCTCGGGCGCAACATCGTGCAGTGCCTCGAGGACTTCGACATCCCGCTGCACCTGTCGACCACGGTGGTCGGGATCCACGGGCGCGACCGACTCGAACGCCTCACGGTCGCCCCCGTCGACGATCAGCGCCAACCGTTGATGGACCGCGCCTGGGACGTGGACTGCGACACCCTGCTGCTGTCGATCGGACTCATCCCCGACGCCGAGCTCGCCCGCGACCTCGGCGCACGCATGGATCCGCTGACCGGGGGCCCGATGGTCAGCTCCACCATGGAGACCTCCCTGCCCGGCGTGTTCGCCGCCGGCAACGTCGTGCACGTCAACGACCTCGCCGACTGGGTCAGCCAGGAGGCCCGCGTGGCCGGGGAGGCGGCGGGGGCGCTGAGCACCGGCCGGATGCGCCCGCTCGAGGACATCCGTCTGCTGCCCGGCGACAACGTCGGGTACGTCGTGCCGCACACGATCTCCAGCGACCACACCCAGACCGTGTCGTTCCGGGTCCGCAAACCGATCTACGGCGACACCCAGCTGCGGCTCGGCGAGGTGCACCGACGCAAGCTCAAGGCGGCCGTTCCCGCCGAGATGATCACGATCAAGGTCGGACCTCACCTGCTCGAGGGGTTCACCGGTGATGCGCTGCGGGTCGACGCGGTGCCCTTCGACGCCGAGGCAGACGCGCCGTCCGACGCTGTGGGAGGTGAGCGCTGATGGCCGATTCGACGACCGAGACCGCCGTGTACCTGTGCACCGGCTGTCCGCTGGGTTGCCGCCTCGAGGTCGATGCGGTGGCGGGCGACGTGATCGAGGTCCGCGGGCACACCTGCAAGCGTGGTGAGCGCTACGGACGCCAGGAGTACCTCGACCCGCGGAGGCCGCTGTCGACGACCGTGTGGGTGCGTGGTGCCCGGGTGGCCCGGCTGCCGGTGCGCAGTGCCGAGTCCGTGCCCCGCGACCGGTTGGTCGAGGTCGCCGAGGCGCTGCGCGGCGTGTGCGTCGACGCGCCGGTCCGGCGCGGCCAGGTCGTGCTCGCCGACGTCGCCGGCACCGGGGTGGACGTGATCGCCAGCCGGTCGCTGGAACCGGTCGGCTGAGCTTCGCGCTGGCCGCCCGGCGCCGGGGTCAGCCGCCGAGCTCGAAGACCAGCACCTCGGAGTCCTCGAAGGACTCGTCGGCGGTGCCCTGCCGGGAGGCGATCACCTCGCCGTCGAGGCGCACCTCGAGCAGGTACTCCACCGCCGGCTCGCAGATACTGAAGTAGCGCACCCAGGTCTCGTAGCGCCCCAGCGGCGCCTGACCGGCCTCCCAGCTGATCGTCTCGCTGACCGGGTCGTCCGGCGGGTGCCCGCACGGGGTCATCGCGTCCTGATCGAGTTGGCCGCCGCTCGCCGACTCGGTGGTCATCCAGGAGATCTCGGTGCCGTTGGGCTCGCGCACCCGCAGGTCGAGGTCGCCGCCTGCCCAGGTCACGGTCACGGTCAGCGCCGCAGTCGAGGTGGCATCGCCGGGTTCGGGCTCGGGTTCGGGTTCGGGTTCGGGTTCGGGTTCGGGTTCGGTCTCGGGTTCGGCGACGACGGGAGTGCGTCCGAGTTCGGCGCAGAGCGCCGGGTGCTCATCGCACGCCTCGGCGCCGAGCAGCGTGTCGATCGGGCCTCCGGGGGGCGCCCCCGAGAGGCGCTCGAAGATCTCGTTGTCCTGCATGTCGACGAGGACCACCACCCCGGTGGGTGGCTGACCGCCGTCGACGACGGTGACGACCTCAGCGAGGTCGAACCCGGCCCAGCGGGTGCCCTGGATATCGGGGTCCGCGGTCGGGGCGATGGGGGCGCGCAGCGGACTCCCGCCCTCACAGCGCACCGTGGGCAGGCCCTGACCGTCGATCAGCACGGCCGTCCCTGCCTGCAAAACCGCCGGATAGGGGCGGGTCCTACTCCCCTCGAGTGCGTGGTCGAGCACCAGGGTGTCGGCCCGCAGCACCACCGGGGTGTGGCCACCAAGCGATGGTCGGATCTGCTCGGGGGACCACCCGAGCACCTCGGCGAAGGCCGTGGCGGCCGCAGTGTCGTCCTCGAACCCGCCCGTCAGGCGCTCGACGTCACAGGAAGCGACGGTACGGATGCCGCCGTACAAGCCGGCCCGCGTCGCCTCGACGCCGGTGATCTGGGTCACGCCGCCCGCCTCGGTGGGGGCCGGTGGGCGCGGGGCATGGTGGACCAGCAGGGGCGTGCTCGGCGGCGTGGCGGACGCACCCGCACCGGCAACGAACGCGCCGGGATGGCTGCTGCCGGCAGGTTCCAGCACCAGCACGGAGCGGTCGAGGTCCGGCAGGTCATCGCCGCCAAGCAGCCACCAGGCGCCCGCGACCCCCGCCAGCAGCACGACCGCCCCGATCGCGCCGGCCAGCAGCGGCCCACGGCCGCGCGCGGGGAC
>SKJO01000221.1 GCA_007121975.1 Nitriliruptoraceae bacterium
CGTCGGTGGTCGGTGTCGTGCGCTTGAAGCTGGCCGGCACACCTCAGTGATGCGAACCGGGCGATCATCCGGGGTCCCGCTCCAGCCAGGTGATGGGTGTGCCGTCGTCGGGTACGCAGGCGACGTGGTCTGGGGCAGCCTGGATCGATCTGGACGCCGGCGAACGGCTCTGGTGTTCACCGTCAGCTGCGCCGAGAGGTGACCCAGGGCGCCTTCCCGACGTCAGGATGGCAGCAGCCGTGACACGGCCACGAGCCCGCCCATCAGCCCATGCGTCCCGGCGGCGCCCGAATCCAGCACCCTTGGAATGGTCCGGGGGGCACGGGGCCTCAGGCGAACTGCATGCCCTTCGCCGTGCGCTCGAACATCTCGAGCACGACCTCGGCCGCATCACCCGTCACGAAGGAGCCGTGGCCGATGTCAGGAGGGATGGAACCGGCCTTGCACGTGATCAGCAGTGCCCCGGTCATCATCTCGATCTCACGCAGCGTCTCTTCCTCGCCTCGCATGATGGAGTGGTGCGGGCCGTCGGATCCGAGGTACCAACTCGCATCGTCGAGCTTGCCCTCGGCGAGGAGCCTGCCGTCGAACTCGTCGGTCTCCCACCGGAGTCGGAGAGCCTCGTGTTCTCGCCCCGGCACGACACCCGTCCAGTGGGCGATCACTCCAGCCTTCATGGGAGTTGTCCCTCAGGATCCTCGGATTTGGGGGATCTGAGCATCGTGCGCCCGTGCTCCATCGTGGGCAAGGGCCGATGGAGTCGCGGAAGGCAACATCCTCCCTTGCGGGTCGCCTGCCGGTGTGGTGTGCGGGCATCCCGCCGTCTGGTCCGAGCGCGTCGTCATCACGCCGGCGCTCGCCCGGTCGGTGCGAGGATCCGGCGGTCCGTGTCGTCGTACATCCAGGACCGCGAAGTGACCCGCGATCTTGGCATCGCAAGGGTGCGCTGACCTGCTTCGGCGTCGTTCGATCAGCCGGGGTGGCCGCGGGGCAGCCAGGGCTGGGTCCCACCGGGGCCGATCTGATCGGGCGCATCGATCCAGCCCATCGGCAGGGTGCCGGTGGGGCCCCGGTCGTCGAACAGGGCGGCCACCACCCCGTCGCCCTCACTTCCGGGCAGCCACGCCGCCACCACCACATCGGCCACCTCGACCGCGTCACCGAGCAGCAGCGGCCGCCCGGAGAGCACCACCACGACCAGCTCGTCCACAGAGCCGCGCACCCGCTCGATCAGCGCCAGGTCTGCGGCGCTCAGTGAGGGCTCGGGGTCGTCGCCCGCACCCTCGGCGTAGGGCTGCTCGCCCACCACCACGATGCCGAGCTCGGCTGAGCCGTCCACCTCGCCGTCAACGGTGTACACCACCTCGGTTTCCTCGTCGACGGCCTGCTCGACACCCTCCAGGATCGTGGTGCCCGGCGTGATCGCACCGGTCGAGCCCTGCCACTCGATCGTCCACCCGCCCATCTGCATCCCGACGTCGTTGCCGCCCTGGCCGCTGACCACCACGCGCTGCGCGTCGTGCGGCAGCGGGAACAGCTCCTGGCCCACCAGCGTGGTCACCGAGGCCCGCGCGGCCTCGCGGGCCAGCGCGCGGTGCGCATCGGAGCCGACCAACTCGAGCAGGTCGCGATGCGAGAACGGCGACTCGAACAGCCCGATCTCGAACTTCACCCTCAGGATGCGCTCCACGGCCTCGTCGATGCGCTGCTCGCTGACCTCACCGTCGGCGACCGCGTCCTGCAGCGTGCTGATCCAGCGCTCAGCGTCGTGGGGGACCATGTTCATGTCCACGCCGGCGTTCACGGCGGTCACCACGGCGGTGGAGTAGTCGTCATCGATCTGGTCGACCGCTCCCCAGTCGGACAACAACAGGCCATCGAAGCCGAGTTCGTCGCGCAGCATCCCGGTCATCAGGTCCTCGCGGCCGTGGACCTTCTCGCCCTGCCAGCTGGAGAACGAGCCCATGATGGTGCGCGCGCCCGCGTCGATCAGGTCCGCGTACGGTGCCAGGTGCACCTCGCGTAGCTCCTGCTCGCTGATCGAGGTGTCGCCCTGGTCGATCTGCCAGCCATCGGAGTGCTCCGAGGTGCCCCACTCGGCCGCGCCGTCGGCCACGAAGTGCTTGGGGGTGCCGATCACATCGGGTGGTCCCTGGACCGACTGCAACCCCTCGAGGAACGCGGTGGCCAGCTCGGCGACCACCTCGGGATCGTCGCTGTAGGCCTCGTAGGTGCGACCCCACCGGATGTCCTGGGGCACGGCGAGCACCGGCGCGAAGTTCCAGTGGGCCCCGGTGGCCAGCATCTCGATCGCGGTGACCTCGCCGACGTCGCGTACCAGGTCTGCGTCGCCGGCGGCACCGAGGCCGATGTTGTGCGGGAAGATCGTGGCGCCGACCACGTTGTTGTGCCCATGCACGGCATCCACGCCGTACAGCAGCGGGATGCCCAGCTCGGTGCCCAGGGCCTGCTCCTGCAGCCCGTCGATCATGGCGGCCCACGACTCCGGGTTGTTCTGCGGCGGGCTGCCGCCACCGCCGGAGAGCACCGATCCCAGCTCGTAGGTCTGCACGTCGCCCGGACCGACGCTGTGCACCTCGATCTGGGTCATCTGCCCGAGCTTCTGTTCCAGGCTCATGCGGCCCAGCAGGTCCTCGACCCGCTCGTCGACGGTGAGGGTGGCGTCGAGGTAGGGGGGGTCTTCGCGGTCGGGGTCGACGGCTTCCTGCCCGGGCTGCTCGTCGGTGTCCTCGTCCGGGCTGCACGCGGCCAGCAGCAGCCCGAGGGCGGCACTCGCCGCAACCACGCGCCGCAACCGGCCGCCACGCCCCCGACGCTCATCGACCCTCGGGGGGTGATCCATGCTCATGTTGTCTGCCCCTCCCTCGTCGTCCGTCGAGCGCCCCCGGGACGCACCACCACGTCGCGCGAGCTGCCAGCAGCTCCGGGTGGCGACGCGGTCGGCTCCCACCCACGCACCAGCGGGAACGACCGCCACCTCGAGGTCGGCGGCGAGCCCACCCCCAACGGGACCGGCAGGTCACCGACCACCGGTTCACCGGCGAGGTCGCGCAGTAGCCACATTGCCTCGCGCTCGCGCAGAACGACCCGTCCATCCGCCGGCGGTCAGTGGCAGCCTAGGGCAGGAGTCCGCCCGCACGCCGGGTCCCGACGTCATCGGATCCGACCATCAGCGTCCCCCTTCAAGCTCGCCGTCGGGTGGGTGCGTGTGTCGAGCCGCCAGCCGGCGACAGGGCGTGGTGATCCTCGGCAGCCGGGGATGCACGCGAGTGTCGGGCAGGTGTACGGCTTCGTTGTGCTGACGTTCGCGCCTACGTGGCCGCAGTGGGGATCCCGGTGGTCATGGCCTCGGGTTGGGTTCGATGCCGGGCGCGCGGAGCGGTCAGGTGTCGACGGCTCGTCGATGGAAGCTCCACCAGCCCCACACCGCCGTCGCCGTCATCGCGCCGGTGACCAGCGCGATCGTGCTCAGGCCCCAGTACACCGAGGGGAGCCACAGCCCACGGAGTGGGAGCCCGCTCGCCAAACCACTCGGAAGGGTCGCGAGCATCCCGGAGAAGAGGACCAGCGCAGCCGCGGTTGGCAGCCAGGGCAACCTCGGCGACACCAGCACGATCACCAGCAGCACGGCGCCCAGCAGCAGGAACATTCCGGCGCTAGCCCAACTCGGCCAGAGGACGACATCGCGCTGTTGCACCGCACGCAGATCGCGCTCGAGACGTGTCACGGCTTCGACGGCCAGGACGAAGGCGATACCCAGCGCGGCGGACCCGACGTGACGAACCCATGTCGTCCGGGCCCGAGTCGGGCCGCTGGCTTCGGGAGGATCACCCACGGCACCGCCCTCCGTGCTGGTCCGGGAACCGTAGCGCGGGCAGTACCCGATGAGGCGCTCAGTCGGTGTTCGGCGCTCGCGGCAGCGCTCGACGGTGCCGAGCCTTCGGGGGCGTTGGCCTCTAGTGGCCCCGGACGTCTTCGACGGATGCTCGAACCGTGAGGGGAGCCACCGGCGTGCGCGGGGCCAGTGTCGTCATGGGAGGTCGACGATGGACGCGGTGTCGACGACGGACACGACCACGAGGGCGCAGGTGCCTGCCTCGCCGGATCTCACCGGGGCGGCGACCTCGATCGGGGGCACGCTGCTGGTCCGGGCGCCCGATAGCGGAGAGGTGGTGGGCGAGGTTCCTGATCTGGATGCGGCCGGGGTGGCTGAGCTCGTGGCCCGCGCCCGTGCCGCGCAACCCGCCTGGGCGGGGCTCGGTGTCGACGGCCGGGCGGAGGTGGTCGAACGCTTCCGCCGTCTGCTGTGGCGGCGCCGTGGTGAGGTGCTGCACCGCATGCAGGCCGAGTCGGGCAAGCTCTACGAGGACGCGCTGCGCGACCTTGCGATGCTGCTCGACATGGCCCACTACTGGACCCGGGCGGCTGGTCCGCTGCTGGCTGACGAGCCGCTGCGCACGCGCGGCCTGATGGGTTTCGGCCGGCGCAGCGGGCGGACGTTCGAGCCCCACGGTGTGTTTGGGATGATCGGGCCGTGGAACCTGCCGGTGGTGCTGAGCATCGGTGACGCGCTTCCGGCGCTGATGGCCGGCAACACCGTGGTCTGCAAGCCCTCGGAGGTCACCCCGCTTGCCACGCTGC
>SKJO01000280.1 GCA_007121975.1 Nitriliruptoraceae bacterium
ACGTCGAGGATGCGCCCCACCGCGTCGTCGAGGCGGTCCGTGCCGAGGTCGCCGGCCTCGATCGCTGCCCGCACGGTGGTACGGAACCGGTGGTGGTCGAAGGGGACCATGACCAGATCGATGCCGGCGTCCAGGCAGCGCACCACGGCTTCGTGGTAGTCGGGGCTGACCTGGTCGATGGCGTGGTAGTCGGAGATCACCAGGCCGGTGAACCCGAGCTCGCCCTTGAGCAGGTCGGTGAGCAGCCCCCGGTGGGCATGGACCTTCTGCCCGTTCCACGACGAGTAGGAGGCCATGACGCTGCCGACACCGGCCTGAACCGCCGCGGCGTAGGGAGGGAGGTGCACCGCGCGCAGCGTCGCCTCGTCGATGCGGGCATCGCCTTGGTCGAGCTGCCAGCCCTCGCCGCCGTAGGCGCGCTCCCACCACGGCACCCACTGGGCACCGCCGGTCGTGCCCCAGGTGGTGGCACCGTCGGCGATGTAGTGCTTGGCGCAGGCCAGTACGTCGATGCCGGGTCCGGGACCTTGCAGCCCGGCGATGCTCGCGGCACCGAGCCGGGCGACGGTGGCCGGGTCGTGGCCGAAGCACTCGAAGGTTCGGCCCCAGCGGGGGTCCTGGGGGACCGCCACCATCGGCGCGAAGGCCCACCGTGCGCCGGTCGCGGCGGTCTCGACGGCGGTGGCCCGGGCGATCTGCGCGACCAGGTCGGGGTCGCCCGCCGCCCCCAGCGCGAGGTTGTGCGGGAAGATCGTGGCGCCGACCACGTTGTTGTGGCCGTGGACCGCGTCGGTGCCGTACAGGATCGGGATGCCCAGCCGTGAGCGCCGGGAGGCGGCCACCAGCTCGTCGACCATCGCCCGCCAGGTGTGCGGGGTGTTGGGCTCGGGGTTGCCCCCTCCGCCCGAGAGCACCGAGCCGATCCCGAGCTCGGCGACCTCCCGCGGGGTGATCGCGGAGCGGTCCACCTGGGTGATCTGGCCGATCTTCTCGTCCAGCGTCATGGCTTCGAGCAGACGTGCGACCCGGTCGTTCATCGCGAGCCTCCTGGCGGGCTTCCCGCCGTGGTGACCACGATCCGCACGATCGAGGTGTCGCGGTCGAACAGCGCGTCGGACTCGGCGCGGGTGAGCGTGGTGCCCGCCCGCGCCGTCGCGCGGCCGTCGTCGTGCACGAGGTGCACCTCGTCGCGCTCGCCAGGTCGCACCTCGATCGCCACGCCGCAGAGACTCAACGCGTAGCCCGGCGCGCCGTCGAGGTCGTGCCACAGCTCGTCGGGCGGCAGCAGCGCGCGTCCGACCGCGACCTGACCGTCGGCCACGCGCAGCCCGAGCTCACCGAACCGGGTCAGCACCTCCTCCTTGACCTGTCCGGTCATGCCCGGCTGTTGCGCGCCGGCATGGGCGGGGGTGTGGGAGTAACAGTCGGTCGGGAACGCGCCGTAGGACGCGGGGGAGCGGCGGAATCCCAGGCCGTCGCGGATCCGGCGGTAGCTGTCGACGAGCTGCGCCCGCAGGGCCTCGTTCGCGCCGTGCTGCTCCACCTCGACGATCCGTTCCTGCACCGCGAGCAGCAGCTTGGCCACCATGTGCCAGTAGACCGAGCCGATGCCCTCGTAGCCGTGCATACCGCCGGAGCGGCCGGTGAACGCCCGGTGGTGGAAGACCTCCTCGTACAGGTCGAGCACCGTGCGGCGTTGCCCGGCGTCGAGGTCGGTGGCGGCCAGCTGCTGGTCCAGCGCCTCGGCGTTGGTCAGCCCGGCGCGGAAGTGCAGCCCGCCCTGCGCATCGCGTTCGATGAGCCGGCCGCCGTCGGGACCGAGCAGCCGGTGCAGTGCCGGGTGCCGTTCGAGGGCGTCGTCGGGCAGCCGGTTGCGGTCCAGGAAGCTCGGGCGGGAAGCGGGCGGGTAGAGCACGAAGGAGTTCTGATCGGGCCGGTACAGCGGCGAGTCGAACAGCGACTCGACCAGCGTGGCGGCCCGGGTGGCGTCCAGCGCGGTGGTGCCGAGCACGGCGACCTGTCCCTCGAGCATCGCGGGCAGGTGGTGGACCTGCGCGCGTTCGGGGTCGGGGAAGGTCACCAGGTTGTAGGCGTGGAACAGGCCGTCGTCGCGCTCGCCGGCGCGGATCGACGCCCGCAGATGGGTGAGTGCGGTCGTCAGCAGCGCCGCCACCTCGGCGACCGCGACCTCGACCGGGGTGGGATCGAAACCGGCCTCGACACCGGCGCGGTAGGTCTCACCGGCCACGCTCAGTGCGTCGAGCAGGGCACGGCGCGCCCGGTCGTCGCCAGCCGCGGTCTGCGGGTCGTGCCCGGACAGGGCCGTCTGGATCGCGTCAGTCCACCGTGCGACCGGACGCGACAACGTGAACGCAGCGTCGCGTTCCACCACCATCTTCCGGTGCAGGAAGGCGAGGTAGGCCTCGAGCTGATACAGCGTCACCATCGACAGGCCGTAGCCGGCCAGGGCATTGTTGGCGTCGTTCCACTCGGGACGCTGGGTGTTCATCCAGATCCCACCGCCCGCCACGTAGCTGCACAGCTTGGCCAGCGCCGGCACCAGCAGCTTCTCGGCCAGCGTCACCCGGACCAGCTGCCCGTCGGCCTCGACCAGCCGTCCATCGGCACCCAGCCGTTGCACCCGTTGCTCGACCCGCCGGGCACGCGGCTCATCGAAGGTGATCGTGGCGCGTGGGTCGGCGAGCATCTCGGCGTGCCCGGCGATGCGGTAGGGGACGTCGGCGTAGGTGAACACCGCCCGGTCGAGCCACGGCTGCAGCCCGTCGGGGGCGGTCGCCTCCCAGCCCAGCAGCAGCCGGTGCAGGTAGACGATCTGATGGTCGCCCCAGTAGCCGATGTTGCTCCACGGGTCGTCGGGGTCGAGCACCTCCCAGTCCACACCGTCGCGCGAGATGCGGTAGGGGTTGTGGCCGTCGACGGTGCTGGCGTCGACGAAGGTGGCGACCACGCCCGGCAGGTAGCGCGGGAAGGAGCGCAGCAGCGCCTCCCAGTTCTGGAAGATGTCGCGCCAGTTGCCCTCGTGGTAGCGCCGCAGCGTGCCGTGCTCGGTGGTGGTCCGGATCGAGAAGCGGTTCCACGGCCGGCTCGGGTCGCCGTGCCGGCGCGAGTAGGCCAGCGGGAGGTACTCGAGCACCAGTCGGATGAGGTCGCCGTCGCCGCTGGCCTCGGCATGGGCGCGCAGTTCGTCGAGGTGGATGCTGGGTCCCAGGGCCCGGATCGAGGTGGCGTGCCGGTGGTGGACGTCGAGGTTGCGCGAGGCGAGGAAGTCGATCAGGTCGGCCACCGCCAGCTCGTAGCCGTCGGGGAAGGTGCCGCCGCGAAGCACGTTGAACAGCACGTTGGAGAGGTGGTGGGCGTCGGCGACGGGGTCGGCGGTGTGCTGCCGGCCGTCGGCAGCCGCCAGCAGCGTTTCGAGCCGTTCGCGGCCTGCGACGATGTCCTCGCGCACCCGCGCGTCGATGTCGGCGCGGGCTGCCTCGCGCACCCGGTCGTGCAGTTTGGCGTGGCCGAGTCCGACGTCGGCGACGAACATCCACCTCGTCGTGCCGTGCGGGAGTACGCGCGCCTGGCCGCGCAGCAGGTAGGCGGCTTGTCGGCCGGTGAGCAGGGACACGGGGTGCCGCGCCTGCCCCGTCCACATGGCGTCGACGACCCGTTCGTCGAGGTGCACCTCGGCGTCATCGAATCCGGCGCTGAACACCAGGGTGGCTGCCAGCGACTCGGCCGGTTCGGCCCGGTCGGTGATCAGCGACTCGAGCGCGTAGAGCGCCACGGTGCCCCACGGGCCGGTCTCCGAGCGCTTGTAGGCATCCACCAGGTTCGAGGTGGTCTGCTCGGTTCTCGCGTCGACGCCGTCGGGCATGACGTCGAGCAGTCCGTCGAGCACCTCCACCTCGGCGCCCGTACCGCTCAGGTCGATCAGTTCGACGGTCCGGACCCAGCCGTAGGTGGGCGCAGGCTCCCACGTCGCACGCACCCGCAGGCCGAACGCCGGGTTGGTCTCCTCGAGCAGCAGTGCGGTGCCGAGCACGTGCTTGGCGATCGCTCGCTGGCAGCCGTCGGTCATCCGTCGGGCGAAGGGCTGCCACACCTCACGCCGGCCGTCGACCTCTCGGGCCAGCAGCGTCACCGGGCCCGTGACCCCGACCGCACGGTGCAGGCGGTCGTCGGTCTCGTAGGGAAGCAGCGCATGGTCGGCATCGGTGCGCCCGGCGGTGAGAGGACCGGCGCTCGAGGCGAACATCCACAGGTCGCCCTCCGACACCACGGTGGTCAGGAACGGATCGAGGTGGTCGACCCCGTCGATGCGGTACCAGCAGCCCGAGGCGGTGTCGATCAGCGACCCGCTCACGTCCTGCGCTGCCCGGTGCATGCTGCCTGCCTTCCAAGGGTTGGGGGAGGAGGGAGACCCCGGCCGGGCCGGAGCGGGTCGCAGCCCGGCCGGGGAGTATCGTGCCGGATCGGAGGCGTTCCGACCCGGTCAGCCCTTCACAGCACCTTCCATGGCCCCGGCGATCATCTGCCGGGAGAACAGCACGAACGCGACCATCAGCGGCAGCACGCTGAGCAGCGTGCCGGCCATGACCATGCTGTAGTTGACGTAGTAGGTGTCGCTCAGGGTGCGCAG
>SKJO01000307.1 GCA_007121975.1 Nitriliruptoraceae bacterium
GACCTGGCCGCGGCCCGCGCGTCGGCGTCGGGCAGTCGGCCCGCACCGGGCAGCTGATCGAGCAGCGCACGCAGCTCCTGCGCAGCCGCCGAGTCCGTCCGGAGTCCGCCAGGCGGACGGGTGAGCAGGTCCGCGAGCTCGACCGGCGGTGCGGGAAGCTGCGGCCATCCCGGCGCAGGTGTGGTCTGGTCACGGCTCGAAGCGCTCACGTCGCAACCCCCTCGACGGTCCAGTTGCCGTCCGGCCAGCGGGTCAGCCAGGTGGCACTCGCCGTGGCCACCCGCACCCGCAGGGCCGCGGCCACCTCCAGCCCGAGCACGTGCGCGAGCGCGCAGAGGATCGGGCCGCCGTGGCACACCACCGCGACCGGTGGCACCGCTCCCGGGTCGTCGACCACGTGATCACGGCCGAGTTCCTCGAGAGCGGTGACCACCCGCAGCTGCAGGTCCACCAGCGTCTCGCCTCCGGGCGGGGTGAAGGCCGCGAAGCGCGCCGGGTCGGTGGTCACCCCGGCCGGGGCCTGCGGCCACAGCTGCGACCACGCCTGCCCCTCCCAGCTGCCGAGGTCACGCTCCGAGAACCGCGCGTCGAGGTGCTCGTGCGCCCAGCCGAGCAGCGCGCAGGTGGCGGCGGTCCGGGCGGTCGGCGTGCGCACCACCACCCGTGGCGGCTGGTCACCGAGCCGGAGGTGCTCGGGACCCGTGGCGTACAGCCGCCGACGCAGTGCGGCCACCTGCTCGCGTCCCCGGACCGAGAGGTCCGGATCGACGCGCTGGCCGTAGGCGATCCCGTCGATGTCGACCGCCCCGTGACGCACCAGCAGCACCCGGGTCACCACCCATCCGCCCGGTCGATGGCCACCACGGTGGCCAGCACCGCGAGCAGGGCCAGCTGCTGGGTCGCCCCGAGCACGTCACCGGTCAGCCCCCCGATACGCCGGCGGGCCGCCCGGCGCAGCGCGGCGGTGACGAGCAGGGCAGCGGCCAGGACCGCGGGGGTCCACCACCCGACGGTGGGGACGCACACCACGATGGTGGTGAGCGCAGCGACGCTGCTGCCCAGCAGCCCGAGGGGGTCGGCGACCTGCGCGCCGCTGCCCCGGTCCGAGATCGGTGCGAGCCAGCGGATCTGGACCAGGATGGCGGCGCGGGACACGGTGTGGCCCACCAGCAGGGCACGGGCCGCACCCGGCAGCGTCAGGCCGGCGAGCAGGCCGATGCGGGCCGCGAGGCCGAGCAGCAGGGCGCACGCGCCGTAGGTCCCGATCCGGGAGTCGCGCATGATCTCTACGCGTGCGGTCGGGTCCCAGCCGCCCCACAGCCCGTCGTAGGTGTCGGCGAGCCCGTCCTCGTGGAAGGCCCCGGTCACGGCCACCGCCACGGCGACCGCGGCGACCGCGGCCGGCAGGGCGCCGAGCAGTGGCTCCACCAGCGCCCAGGCGCCCAGCGCAATCCCACCGACCAGCGCGCCCACGAGCGGGAAGACCGCCGTCGCCCGACGGAGGTCACCCTCCACCATCGGCACGGCAGGTACCGGCAGCCGGGTCAGGAACTGCAGTCCCACGACCAGGACCTGCAGCGCCTGGACCGGGCCGAGCCCCCGATGCGCAGCCGCAGCGTCCTCGACCTGATCCACCTGCGCGTGACCCTCCCTGAACGGCGTCCGGACGACCGGCACCGTAGGCGATCCGCCGCGCGAGACCCGGCGCCCCGGCCGATCACGGCAGGGTCATGCCCGGTGCGGTCAGGCCGGCGACGCAGGACACGTCGGGGGCGATCCCGGGGTCGTCGAGGAAGGCGGCGACCACGCCGTCGATGCAGTCGTCCTCGAGCACCGTGCTGTGCGACAGGTTCGCGGCCACCGCCACGGTCGCGTTGGTCAGGTCGCGTGCGGCCAGTTGTGCCAGCGACGCCGGGGTGATCGGGTCGAACACCCCCGAAAGCAGCAGGGTCGGGACGTCACTGACCGCCGGCTGCTGCTCCCGGACGTCGGCGACGCCGGTGTCCCAGGCCGGGCAGATGAACTCCGGGCCCTGCACCACCCCGGAGAACAGCGCCTCGAGCAGCAGGGCGTCCACCCCTGCGGCCGCCAACTCGTCGACGGCGGCCTCGACCCGGTCGAGGTCGGTGAACGGATGCTCCTCCCGGCACTCGATCGCGTGGAAGGCGCCGCTGCTGTCGGCGCCCGGGTCGAGCGATCGTGCCGCCACCGGCCGGGTCAACGGGCGGATGCCGCCACCCTCGCCCTCCAGCACGTCGATGGCCGCATCGACGTCACCCTCGATCGCCGCGAGCAGCGCGTAGGGGATGTCCACGACGCGGTCCATGTCGTACATCGCCTCGAACATCAGATCGAACAGGTCGATGTGGTCGATCGGCGAACCCGGGTCGTCGGCAACCGTGGCGAGTGCTTCGGCGAGCAGCACCTCGACGTCGCCGTAGGCCTCGGTGCAGGCAGGCTGCGCCGCGCAGGCCGCCGCGATCGCATCGATCGCCCCGAGTGCGTTGACCACGTAGCTCTCGTAGGCCGGGACCGCGTTCGGCGGGTACACCCCATCGAGGGCCACGCTGCGCACCCCTTCGGGATGGTCACGCAGGAGCACCAGGCCAAGCCGCGTGCCGTAGGACGCGCCGAACAGGTTCCACTCGTCGAGCTCCAGCCCCAGACGCAGCGTGGCGAGGTCGGCGGCGTTCTCCGGCGTCGAGTAGGCCCCGATCGGGATGCCCTCCCCGACCAGCCGATCGTGACAGTCCTCGGGTTCCTCACGCTCGTCGTCGCAGGCCAGGGTGGGCACGGAGTACCCGGTCCCCCGCTGGTCGACGAGGATCAGGTCCCGCTGCGCGAGCAACGGATGGTCCGGCCAGTCCTCGGCCTGCCAGGACCAGTGCTCGGCGAGCGAGACCCCACCCGGTCCCCCCTGCAGGAAGACCACCGGGTCGTCCTGCGGGTCGGCCGCCGGCGTGCGCAGCACCGCCACGGCGAGCTCGATGGTGTCGTCGCTGAGCCCGGTCCGCGACTCGGGCACCGTGAGCACGCCACAGTCGACGTCGATCTCCACCTCGACGTCCATCGGACAGTCCACCCAGCTGAAGCCGAAGGCGCCGAGCTCAGCGACCTGACCATCGCTGCCGCCCGCGAGGCGTGCATCGTCGTCGTCGGACGCGTCGTCGAAGTCGTCGTCGAAGTCGTCGTCGAAGTCGTCGTCGAAGTCGTCGTCGAAGTCGTCCTCGTCGAACGCCTCCTCACTGAACCCTTCGTCGTCGAAGTCGTCGTCGAAGTCGTCACAGGCGGCGGCGACCAACGACAGCACGAGCAGCAGCACGACCGATCGACGCAGGCGCATGGGGCTCCCTGACCGTGCGAGGACGCCGCTGGCGCCCGGCTCTGAACATGGACATTCGACCGAAGAACGCGGAACCTAGCCGACCCCGGTCGGGTCTGGACGGGCGATTCGGGTGCTGACGTCGACACGGACCCGGTTGCGCCCCTCGCGCTTCGCGGCGTAGAGCTGCTCGTCCGCGAGCTCGAGCGCCGTCGCGGCCTCCACGCCCGCGGCGACGACCACGGCGCCGATCGACACGGTCAGCGCGCCCTGCGGTTGGCCCGCCGCCCCGTCGACGGGGGTGCGCTCGATCGCAGCGCGGACCCGTTCGAGGGCCGCCTCGGCCTGGGCCGGGGTGACCTCCCGCAGCACCACGGCGAACTCCTCACCGCCGTAGCGGTAGGCGTGGTCGCGGACCTCGGCTCGGAGCGCGGCCGCGACCGCGGTCAGCGCACGGTCGCCGGCGGCGTGCCCCTCACGGTCGTTGAACACCTTGAAGTGGTCCACGTCGACCATGGCGACCGCCAGCGTGTCGGCCCGGCCCAGCTCGTCCAGCGCAGCCGGCAGCTGCTCGTCGAGGCAGCGACGGTTCGCGAGCCCGGTGAGCCCGTCGATGAGCGAGCGCGCCGCGACCGACCCGTGCTCCTCGGCCGACCGCAGCGCGGAGGCGGCCATGGGCGCGAGCTGCCGGAGGATCGACTCCTCGGCGGCAGCGAACGGACGCTCGACCTCCCGCACCACGACCAGCAACCCGACGACCCCACCGTTGAAGATCATCGACACGGCCAGCAGGCTCACCGGCAGGGAGGCGAGCGCCGGCTCGTCGTACACGACCAGTCGGGCGGTCTGCCCCGTCTCCGCCACACGCCGCAGGATCCCGTCGGCGAGTTGTGCCCGGTTGAGCAGGCCCTGCGGGGAGTGGGCGACCTCGAAGCGGGGCTCGCCGCCGGTCAGCCGGACCCGGACGAAGGCGCCGGCCCGAGCGTCGGTGAGCTCGGACGCCTCGTCCACGGCGATGCGGATCACCTCGTCGGCCTGCAGGGCGCCGGTCATGCGGCGGCTGGCGTCGAGCAGTCGATCGAAGGTGGGGCCATCGACGGGTCCGGATCCCGCATCCACCTCGACATCGGAGCGACCACCGTCGGACGGTCGTGCGTCCCGGCCACGCACGCGGCGCCCCACCCCGACGCCAATGGCCAGCAGGCCGACGGCCGCAGCCATCACCGCCCACGGCAGGCTGAGCGGGCCGGACCCCAGCCACGACCCGTCCCCCAGCTCGAGGTCCCAGAGGTCCTCCAGCGCCCGGGCGTAGCGGTGCTGA
>SKJO01000053.1 GCA_007121975.1 Nitriliruptoraceae bacterium
AGTGCTCTGGCACGGAAGTGCAGTGACGTATTGAGTCGGGTCAGGCTGCGGCGGCGAGGGACTCGTGGGCGTCGATGCGGGCAAGCAGGTCGTTGAGGTCGGTGCGGGTGAACTTCCAGTCGAACGGGGTTCCGGTGGCTTGCCAGTAGCGTTCGAAGGCCAGCAGCCGGTCGGCGACGGTGTCAAGGTCATGGAAGTCGCTGGGGGCAAGGATCTTGCGTTGGATGATCGAGAAGTAGATCTCGATCTGGTTGAGCCAGGAGGCGTGGATGGGCAGGTGCACCAGCTTTGCGGTGGGCCAGGCTTTGGCCATCCGGTCGATCGATGCTTGGCCGCGGTGTGACGAGCCGTTGTCGGCGACGAAGAACACCCGCCGGGCGGAGGCGTAGGGCTCGGTGGTCATGATCTGTTCGACCAGACGGGAGAAGGGCACGATCCCGGTGGTGTCCTCGCAGCGGCCGATCACCTTGGCGTGGTGGACATCCAGCGCGGCGAGGTACTGAAGTGCTCCGCGCCGCTGGTATTCGTGTTCGACGCGCATCGGCTGGCGGGGTGCGGGCGGCAGGGTGGGGTGGCAGCGGCAGCGGGCCTGGATGGAGGTCTTCTCGTCGGTGGAGATCACGTACTCGTCGGGCTTGAGCGGCTTGTTGTCCCAGCGGCGGGCGTACAGGTCGAGGACCCGTCCAGCCTTGGCGGCGAAGTCGGGATCACGGGGGAAGATCCACGAGCGGTGCTGCCAGGGTTTGATCGCGTCCGCCGACAGCCACCGCCAGACCGTCGTGCCCGAGATCGAGGCGACGATGCCTTGCTCGACGGCCGCACGCGCGAGGTCGGGGCACTGCCAGCGGGCCAGTGGGCTGCCCGAGGTCGCCGGCAGCTCACACGCGAGTGCTTTGATCGCCACCACCACCTCTGGGGGGGGAAGCCGGGGGTCGCCCGACCCTCGGAAGATCGTCCAGCCCGGCCAGGCGCTGCTCGTGGAACCGCTTGCGCCACTTGGACACCACCTGCCTGGGGGTGTCGAGCCGTGCGGCGATCTGGTCGTTGCGGAGCCCTTCGGCCGCCATCAGCACGATCTTGGCCCGCACCACCTGAACATACGCTGACGTATAGCGGCGGGCACGTGCCTCGAGCTCGTCGCGCTCCCCGTCAGTGAGCACGATCTGGTATGGGCTTTGGCGCGACATTCTGCCTCCTTTGACGGAGACAAGCATCGCCCATCCGGATACGCAACCGAAGCACCCGGCACCGAACATTACGTCATTGTAATTCTGTCAGCGACCACTGAGCCTACGGCGTCGGGTGCTGCACACCGCCAGGAATCGGCCTCTCCAGCCAGTAGTTCGAGGCTCTCGGCTAGCGTGGTTCGAGGCCGGCGGCGTGTCCCAGCGGCGGTTCGCTGCATCTTGCGCTCACGGTGACCGGCCCGGACCGGCGAACGGAGCCGCCGATGGAGCAGCCACGCACGGTCTTGGTCACGACGCGCTCTTTCGGGTCGGGTGACGCGGGCCCGGCGGAGCAGCTCCGCCGGGCCGGACTCGAGGTAGTTCACGGGGATCCGGACCACCGGCTCCCCGACCTTGCCGAGTACCTAACTCGTTGCGTCGCCTGGATCGCCGGTGTCGGACCGGTGACCGCCGATCACCTGGCTGCCGCGCCCGGACTACGCATCGTCGCCCGTTACGGCGTCGGGGTGGACGCGGTGGACCTGGCCGCCGCCCGCGCTCGCGGTATCCGCGTCACCAACACCCCGGGAGCCAATGCCAGGTCGGTCGCAGAGCACACGGTCGCACTGTTGCTCGCAACGCTGCGCCACGTTGCCAGCGGCGACCGCGAGGTGCGTGCCGGACGGTGGCCGACCCGACGTGGGCGGGAGGTGGGTGCACTCACCGTCGGCCTGGTCGGGTTCGGGAGGGTCGGGGAGGAGGTCGGCGGCCTGCTGGTCTGCTTCGGTGCCGAGGTCCTGGCCCACGACCCGGGACGGGAACCTGGCGAGATACGAGAGGTCGGCGTCCGCCCGAGCACCCTCGACGAGCTGTTGGCGGCCGCCGAGGTCGTGTCGTTGCATCGTCCACCGGGCGAACGATCGCTTGTGGACGCCGGGTTCCTCGCACGCCTGCGTCCCGGGGCGATCCTGCTCAATACGGCGCGCGCGGCGCTCGTGGACCCGGATGCGGTGGCGATCGCGCTCGAGGAGGGAAGGCTATCGGCGTACGGTGACGACGTCACCTGTCCGGCACCTGAGGATCGGCTGGCCGGGGCTCCGAACACGGTGTTCACTCCCCACCTGGGTGCCGCCACCACCGAGGCGATCGATCGGATGGGGTCGATAGCCGCCGAGGAGGTGCTACGTACGCTCCGTGGCGAGCCTGCCCTGCACCCGGTGACTCCATGATCGCCGCGGGTGCGGCCGGATCAGCTCTGGGCGAGCTGGTCGAACAGCGGCTCGAGGCGGATGTAGGCGTCGAGGAACTGCTCGTAGCGAGAGGTGTAGCGCTCGTGGGTGTCCGGGTCGGGCTCGAAGGCGGCGCCGGTCTCCGACAACGTGGGTGCCACCTCGAATCCGGAGACGAGTCCGACTCCGACCGCCCCGACGATCGCGGCGCCGAGGGCGTTGGCCTCGTCGACGAGGGACCGGCGGCGGACCGGGATCCCCCAGACGTCGGCGAGGATCTGCAGCCACAGATCGCTGCGCGCTCCTCCGCCGATTGCGTCGATCCCGTCGATGGTCGCGCCCTGCTCCTGGAACGCTCGCAGGCCCACCATCAGGTTCATCGCGACCCCCTCGAGGACCGCGCGGGCCAGGTGTGCCGGCGTGTGGTGCTTCGCAAGGCCGATGAAGGCGCCCCGAGCCCTGGGGTTCCAGTACGGGGAGCGTTCCCCGAGCAGGTAGGGCAGGAACAACAACCCCTCCTCCGCCGCTGTCACCTCCGCGGCCGGGGCGGCCAGGCGTTCATAGCGGCCGGCCTGTCGCCCCGGCTCGAGGATGTCCGTGATCCACTCGAGCGAGCCCCCGCCCGCTTGCATCGTTGCGGTCGGGACGAAGCGGTCGGGCACCACGTGGTTGAAGGTCATCGTGCGCTTGGCCGGGTCGAGCAGTGGCTCGTCGGAGGCCAGGGACACCCAGGACGAAGATCCGAGGTAGACGTAGGCGCCCTGGCTCGGGTCGATGACCCCGGCGCCGGTGGCCGCGCACGGCCCGTCGCCGCCGCCGATCACCACGGGCGTGCCCGCTTGTAGTCCGCAATCGCCGGCTGCCTCGGGTGTGACCGTGCCGATCACCGTCGTGGAGGGCACGACCTCGGGCAGCAGGTCGGCCGGGATCTCCGCGGCGTCGAGCAGCTCGTGTGACCAGCGTTCGGCGAGCTGGTCGTAGGCGTTGGTGCTCGAGGCGTCCGACGGATCCGTGACGAGGCGACCGGTGAGCCGGTAGGCGACGTAGTCCTTGGCCTGGAGGGTGACGCGGGCGCGTCGCCAGCTTTCCGGCTCCTCGTCGCGGACCCACATCAGCTTGGTCAGGGAGTAGGTAGGGTTGAGCCGGTGACCGGTGATCCGGTAGGCCCGATCCATCGGGACCCGCTCGAGGAGCGCAGCGCACTGAGGCTGGGAGCGGGTGTCCGCCCAGATGATCGCGGGGCGGACCGGCGCTCCAGCCCGATCGAGCAGCACGACCCCCATCATCTGCCCCGAGAAGGTCACGCAGTCGACGTCTCCGGGATCGATGTCGGCGCGGTCGAGCAGGATCCGGGTCGCCTCGACCGTCGCGTCCCACCACGCCAGCGGGTCCTGCTCGGCGATGCCACCCGTGGCGAAGCGTGTCTCGTAGCTGACCGTCACCGAGGCCTCGATCGCACCGTCGGGACGGTGGAGTACGGCCTTGTCGCCGGTGGTGCCGAGATCGTGCGCGAGGATCATCGCGGGATCCCCTGGCCCCCGGCATCGGGCGCATCCGAGCCGGAGGGGCGTGGCCGTTGTGCGATCCGCTCGCGAGCCTCGAGCAGGTGCCGGGCGATCACCGCCCGCTGCTCGCGCTTGAGACGCACCGTGGGCACCGAGCAGCTGATCGCATCCTGCGGTGGGCCGTCGGACGGGACCGTCACCGCGATGCAGCCGAGTCCGTCGGTGTTCTCCTGGTCGTCCACCGCGTAGCCCCGGCGCCGGGTGCGCTCCAGGTCGCGCCGAAGCGCGTCGAAGTCGGCCAACGTACGGGGGGTCAGGGCCGTCAGCGTCTCCGGGAGATGGTCGGTGAGCCACTCCTCGGGCAGCTCCGCGAGGACAGCTTTGCCGAGCGCTGTCGTGTACGCCGGCAGGCGCCTCCCGACCGCGGAGAACATCCGTAGCTGGTGGTTCGACTCGCGCTTGGCGAGGTAGACGACGTCGGTCCCATCGAGCCGTCCGAGGTGGACCGTCTCGTCGAGCTGAGCGGCGAGCCAGTCCAGCGTCTCCGCGGTCACCGCGACGACATCGTCGCTGTCCACGTACGCGGTCCCCACGTACAGCGCACGCACGCCGAGACCGAAGAGGGTGCCGGAGGGATCGGTGTCGACCCATCCCCGGTCGCGCATGGTGCGCAGGATCGCGTGCAGGCTGCTCTTCGGGACCTCCAACGTCCGGGCGAGCTCGCTGAGGCTGCGGCGCTGCTG
>SKJO01000452.1 GCA_007121975.1 Nitriliruptoraceae bacterium
CCCGCCAGATCCTCGCGGAGACGATCGAGCACCGCGACGAGCTCGGGGGTCCGCGGAGCGGTGGCGAAGATGACCGCGTGCAGCGCGCTGGGTTGGTTCAACTCGACGACCGCCTCGATGGTCGCTCGGATCAGCGCATCGCGGTCGTCGTCGGGATCGACCGCAACGAGGGCCGCCCCGAGCTGCTCCCGTGCATGGTCCAGATGCTGCTCCGCGAGCGCGACCAGCAGGGCGTCCTTGTCCTCGAAGTACTGGTAGAGCGTGCCGATCGACACCCCGGCCCGGACCGCGATCTCGTTGGTCGTGGCGGCGTAGCCACGCTCGGCGAAAACCTGAGCAGCCGCTTCGAGAAGGAACCCGACCGTGGCGCGCGATCGGTCCTGACGTGGGCTTCTGCGGACACCGGAGGTCGATCGGGCGGTTCCCGGCGGAGTCATCGCTGGGTCTCCGAACGCGAGCTGAAAAGCTGAGTGATACTCAGGATACTGATCCTCAGCACCGAAGCCAGACACCAGACACCTGATCCCTGACCCGAATCCCCGAGTCCCTCCCCACCTCTCAGGACCGTCATGAACACCCTTACCGTGACCCGGACCGCGCGCCTCAACGCGCCGGCCGACCTCGTCTGGAGCGCCGTGCGCACCCCGCAGGCCTTCCGAACCGTGACCCGCGGGGTGCTGCGGTTTCCCGCCATCGCCGGTCGAGACGACGAATGGCGAGAGGGCGAGCAGGTCGTGGGACTGACCTGGCTGTTCGGCATCGTGCCGTTCAACCGCCACCACCTGACCGTCGCACGCATCGACCACGACCGCCGGACGCTCACCAGCGACGAGCACGGCGGGCTGATCCGCTCCTGGGTCCACGACATCGTCGTCGAACCGCTCGGCCCGGACCGGTGTCGCTACACCGACCGCGTCGTCATCGACGCGGGCTTCGCGACCCTGCCCGTCGCCGCCTACGCCTGGTGGTTCTACTGGCTGCGCCAGCGACGCTGGCGCCGGTTGGCCCGCACACTCACCCAGCGGTAGGACGCGAGCCGCTCCGACCCGCCCCTGCCGGCACGCCGTCGCACCTCAGCCGGCCGCGGCCCATGACGCGGGCAGGCCGAAGCCCCGGAGACGCGACGCGACATCCCCGGGGAATCAGCTGCCGACGCCGGGTGGATCGGGGCCGCCCGACGCACCAGTCGACGGACCGCCCGACCCGGACCCGTCCCCCGGTACGGACCCATCCGACCCACCCGGCTCGGCCCCCCGCCGCCCTCCAGGGGGCCGGCGAGGGGCCGACGAGCCGAACCGGGTGCCGTCGGGCAGGAAGAAGTCCACCCGGTCGCCGGCGATCCGCACCGTCATATCGCTCGCGTCGAAGCGCTGGTGGTGGTGGCGGCACAGCAGCACGGTGTTGTCCAGCGTGAACGGCCCACCGTGCCGGAAGGCGATCGGGCCATGGGCGGCGTCGCAGAAGCCGGGCGGGGCGTCACACTTCGGCCACCGACATCCGCGGTCGCGCACGACCAGTTCCCGCCACAGCGACGCCGGCACCGTCCGGCTCACCTCCGACGTCTCGATCGGTGCGCCGTCACGGTCGAGCACGCAACATGCGATCGCGCAGTCGTCGAGCAGGGGCGACACCTCGGAGAACGGCAGGGGGCCGGTGTGGATGCCCTCGGCCATCCCCTCGCGTTCCACCAGCGTCTGCCACGGAATCAGGATCAGCAGCTGCGGCCGGATCCCATGCTCGGTCGGCGCGGTGCCCCGCTCCAGAGCGGCCGCGACCAGATCATCGAGCGCGTCCGCGGTGCGCTGTCCGCTGTTGCGTGGATTGTCCGGCGTGTCGGGCCGGGTGAACGCGCGGATGCCGGTGAGCAACCGCTCGGCCTCGACTCCCCATGCCTGACCGGAGAAGCGCACCGAGCCGTCGGGATCCTGGCGGAACGACGCCCGCCGGGTCTCGCGGTTGCGCTCGGCCTGCTTGTCGGGCTCCTGCGGGTCGAGCTCGGCGATGCGCCGTCGTGCCCGACGCCCGAGCGCGACGGCGTCCTCCGTCTGCGCGGCCTCGAGCAGCTCGGCGAGCAACGTGTCACATTCGGGATGGTCCTTGAGCTGTCGGGCGGCGTCGGCGATGAGCTGCGCCTGCTCGGGCCGGATCCGTCCGGCGCGCAGCGCAGCGGCGATCGGTCCGGGCAGCTCGGCCAAGGCCTTGCTCTGGCGGTGGACCCGGGCCGCCTCCGGCCCCGACATGCCCAGCCGCTCCTCGAGCTGCTCTCGGACCTCACGGTCCTGGGCCCGCTCGGAGAGCTCGCGACGCCCCGCCGCCGCCCGCGCCGCCGCACGCCGTTCCCGGACCGCCATGATCACTCGGCCCCGGAGGACCTCCAGTTGGTCGATGCCGGCCTGCAACTCCTCGAGCGTGCCCGACAGGCCACGATCGTCGAGTTCGTCGAGCCGCTGCTCCCACAGCCCGTCGATCGTCAGCCGCAGCGACCCATCGGGCTCATCCCCCCACTCAGGGCGCCCGGCCGCACCATCCGTGGCGCGATAGGCACCTTCGTCCTCGCGGACGGTGGTGGGAGCGGGAGCGATCGGCACGAGCATCCTCGGAGGAGTCCGGCAACGTCGAGGCAGCGGCATCCTTGCGTGGGGTCGAGTGTGCCCATCTGCACGATCACGGCAACCCTGAGCCGCCAGAGGCTGTGGACAGCCCATACCACCCGTCACGGCACCTCGGGGTCACCGCCTGCGCCTGCACCGCCTGCGCCGCTTGCATTCGACCGGGCGATCTACCCTGGGGCCATGGAGCCTTCCCCCGACGTACTCCCGCGGCTCGCGACCGCCCTCGCCGAACGCCCGGAGGTGATCACGGCCTACGCGTTCGGCTCTGTCGTCGACCGCGATCCGCCCGGCGGGTCCGCGCCGAGATCGAGATCGAGATCGAGATCATCCACGCCTACCACGACTTCGCGCCCTACCTCGAGCGGCTGAGGGCAGCGACCCGACGACGGCTCATCGCCCAAGCCGGCCATGGTTGACCCGGATCGGGTCGGTGAACGGCTGGTCGCAGCCGAGGCCTACCTCGACGACGTGCGGCGCTTCGCTGCCGAAGTCGGACGCGAGGGCTTCCTCGCCGAGCGGGGCGAGCAGTACCGGATCGAGTTCCCCCTGCAGCAGGCCATCCAGATCGCCACCGGGCTGGCGAACCGGCTGGCGGCACTGGCGCGCTTGCGCAACCTGCTGGTGCACCGGTACGCCGAGCTCGACCCTCGTCGCGTCTGGGACATCGTCACGACCAGCCTGACCGACGTCGACGCGTTGCTCGCCGTGGTGGCTGCCGAACTCGAGGTGTGAACCCGTTGCCCGGACGCGCGTGGCCCAGGGGGGCAGGTACGAGTGGTGCTGCTGGATGGCTACGACGGTGAAGATCTCACGCGGCCGTTCAACCACCGCCGGAGCGGCACTGCGCCTGTGCGGAACAGGGTTGCCACGATGGGCCTTCGACACTGTTGCTCGGGTCCCCGAAGCGGATGTCGGTCAGTTGCCGCCGCGAGGTCTGGTCCTCACGCATCACGACGATGTTGAACGCTCGCTCGTAGCGCGAGAACTCCCCACACTCACGACGTTCCTCGACGAACGCGATCCACTCGCCATCCGGCGACCAACTGGCCTGGCCGGGTTGCGGGCCGAGGACCGCCCGCAGCGGGGTCACCTCGCGCAGGTTCTCACCGTCGAGGTCGACGGTCCACATCCGGCGCAACTGATGCGGCACGGGTGTCTCGCCCGGGCAACTGGCCAGCACCTCGGAACTCTCGGAGGTCGTGAACAGCAGGCGATCGTCGCTGGGGTGCCACGAGAGTCCCGACTCGATCACGCGAAAGCCCGGATCCCGTGGTCCCGGCGGCGTGTACACCGTGCGGAAGTTCGAACCGTCACGATCCACGACGTAGATCTGGGAGCCGGTGCGCCACGCGATCTGCCGGCCGTCGGGCGAGAAGACGGGGTCGAACGCGTTGCCGAGTGCCTCCGGGACACGCGTTGGCAGGTCCGACCCATCAGCCGCGATCTCGTACAGCCCGGACCAGTCATCGCCGCTCGGGTTCGCCACGGTGCGGCGGAACACCAACGTCGAGCCATCCGGGGACCAACTCGGATGGCTCAGGTCACCCCGGAAGCTCGCGATCGGTGGTGAGATGAGTTCACGGTTGCCGCCGTCGGCATCGGCGACGTAGAGCTGCCTGGCACCCCCGCCTCCGTCCACGTAGGCGATGCGGGTGCCGTCGGGCGACCACGCGGGCCACGTCAGGATGCTGTCGCTCGGGTTGCGGAGCAGGCGCCGGTCATCGGTGCCGTCGGCGTTGACGGTGCGCACCTCGTGCACCCAGAACATGCCGACCCGGCGAGTCTCGTCGATGCGGTGGTAGGCGACCATGCCGTTGTCGTAGACCAGTCCCGGGCAGTCGTCGCCCTGAGGTGCACCCGCGGAGCGCAGCAACGTGCGCCGGTCACGGAGGAAGTCGCGTTCACCGAACCCGACGGTGCCGAGCACGCCGAGGTCGATCTCCAACGCCCCGGACAACCGCAGGTCGCTGCACAGCACCCACTGGAACCCGGCCTCGCGCCCGACCAGCAGTTGGGCGTCAGCGC
>SKJO01000164.1 GCA_007121975.1 Nitriliruptoraceae bacterium
CCAGGAGGTGCCGGCATGAGCGCGCCCGGACCCGCCCCGGCCCCGGCCACCGAGCCGGCCCCGGAGCGTCGCCGCCTGGTGCGCCCCTCACGCCGCTGGAGCCGGGGGCTGCTGATCGCCGCCGCCGGGCTCGCGCTGCTGTCGCTGGTCGCCGAGTTCACCGGCGCCTCCGAGCTGACCTCGAGCGGCACCTTCGCCGCCGCCTTCCGGCTCACCACGCCGATCCTGCTCGCCGGGCTCGGCGGCCTGTTCGCCGAGCGTGTCGGGGTGGTCAACATCGGCCTCGAGGGCATGATGATCCTGGGCACGTGGTTCGGCGCCTGGGGGGCGCTGGCCTACGGGCCGTGGTGGGGCGCGCTGCTGGGCGTGGTCGGCGGCGCCATCGGTGGCCTGGTCCACGCGATCGCGACCGTGACCTTCGGCATCGACCAGATCGTGTCGGGTGTTGCCATCAACATCCTGGCCGCCGGGGTGGCCCGGTTCCTGTCGGTGATCGCCTTCGCCGACGCCGGCGGCGGCGCCAACCAGTCGGCCCGGATCCCCGAGGCGATCCCGCGGGTCACCTTCCCGCTGGTCGCCGGCGGCGAGATCGCGGGGCGCTCCACCCCCAACCTGTTCGGGGCGTTGGAGGGCACCCGCATCCCGATCGTCTCCGAGCTCGGGGCGCTGGGGTTCGCGATCACCGCCAACGTCTCCTGGCTGCTGCTGATCTCCTACGCGCTGGTGCCGGTGGTCTGGTTCGTGCTGTGGCGCACGACCATCGGCCTGCGCATGCGCTCGGTCGGCGAGCACCCGGTCGCCGCGGAGTCGCTGGGCGTCAACGTCTACCTGATGAAGTACCTCGGCGTGTCGGTCTCCGGGGCGCTGGCCGGGCTCGGCGGCGCCATCCTGGTGCTCGAAGCCGCCGGGATCTACCGCGAGGGACAGACCGGGGGGCGCGGCTTCATCGCGCTCGCCGCGCTGATCTTCGGCAACTGGCGGCCCAGCGGCGTGCTGATGGGTGCCGGGCTGTTCGGGTACGCCAGCGCGCTGGAGCTGCGCTCGGGCGAGTCGGTGCACAGCCTGCTGCTGTTCGTCGCGCTGTCGCTCGCGATCCTGGCGATCGTGCGCTTCGTGCGGGAGCGGCAGGCAGGTGCCCTGGTGCCACTGGGCCTGGCCGTGCTCATCGGCTGGGCGTACGTGGCTACCGAGAGCGTGCCCAGCCAGTTCGTGTTCTTCACGCCGCACCTGACCACGCTGGTGGTGCTCGCGTTCTTCTCCCAGCGGCTGCGACCACCGGCTGCGGTCGGACGTCCCTACCGCCGGGGGCAGCAGCAGTGAGCCACGCGCCGGGCTCCGCGACCGACTACGGCTTCGACCCGGGCGATCCGGCGTTCCGGGCCGATCCCTACCCGGCCTACGCCCGGCTGCGTGAGCACGCACCGCTGGCCTGGTACCCGGCCCGGGGCTGGTGGCTGGCGTCCCGGCACGCCGAGGTCGACGCACTGCTGCGCGACCGCCGGCTCGGGCGGGTGTTCGTGCCGCGCCGACCCACCGAGCGCTTCGCGCCGTGGAACCTGCTCAACGAGCACGCCATGCTCGAGCTCGAACCGCCCGACCACACCCGGCTACGCCGGCTGGTGTCCCACGCCTTCACCCCCCGGCGGGTGGCGGGCATGCGCGAGCGGATCCGCACGCTCACGGACGCGCTCACCGACGAGCTGCTCGAGGCCGGTGGGGGAGACCTGCTGGCCACCCTGGCCGAGCCCCTGCCGGTGGCGGTGATCGCCGAGTTGCTCGGCATCGAGGGCAGCGACCGTGACCTGCTGCGGCCGTGGTCGAACGCGATCGTGGCGCTGTACGAGCCGCAGGCCGACGACACGGCCGCCGAGGCCGCGGTGGCCGCCTCGGTGGCGTTCACCGCCTACCTCGACGAGCTGATCGTCGAGCGACGCAGCCGACCGGGCGACGACCTGCTCAGCGCGCTGGTCGCGCTGCAGGTCGAAGGCGACCGGCTCAGCCGCGAGGAGCTGATCGCCACCGCGGTGCTGCTGCTCAACGCCGGGCACGAGGCCTCGGTCAACGTGATCGGCAACGGGATGGCGGCCCTGCTCGCGGTCCCCGAACGCTACGCCCGGCTGGTCGCCGACCCGGGGCTCGCCCCCCGGGTGGTCGAGGAGGCGATCCGCTACGACGGGCCGCTGTCGGTGTTCACCCGCACCGCCTTCGAGGACGTCGAGGTGGCGTCGGGAACCGTGCGCTCCGGCGAGGTCGTCGGCCTGCTGCTCGGCAGCGCGAACCGCGATCCGGCCGCCTTCGACGCCGCCGACGACTTCGTCGTGGACCGCGAGGTCAACCCGCACGTGGGTTTCGGGGCCGGCATCCACTTCTGCCTGGGGGCGGCCCTGGCCCGCGTGGAACTGCAGGAGGCGTTCACCGCGCTGGCCGTGCGGGCCCCGGGCCTGCACCTGAGCGCCGACCCACCGCGGCGCGACGCGTTCCAGTTCCGCGGGTACCGGCAGCTGCCGGTTGGCGTGTGACCATCCTCCCTACCCGCCGCGCCCGGGATCTGGCACCCTGCCGGTGCCGTCACGGTTCCCGTCCCCCGCCGTGACCCAGGAGCCGGCATGACCCCGTGGCGCGAGGCGGCCCTGCAGGCCATCACCGATCCGCAGCTCACCGACCGTCAGCGCCGGCTGCGCCTGGCCCAGATCGCCGAGAGCCTGCTCGACCCGCCGGAGGTCTCCGCCGCCGCGAGTGCCGCGCTGGCCGACGGGCTGCTGTGCGACCTGCGCGAGGGCAACGCCCCGTTCCGGCCCCGCTACCTGCTGCCCGACTACGCCCGCGCGCTGGTGCAGGGCTCGGACTTCCTCGAGCTCGAGCCGCCCCGCGACCTCGACGACGCGATCGCGCTGCTCACGATCCTCTACCACCACGTGCCGTCGATCACGACCTACCCGGTCTACCTCGGCGACCTCGACGCGCTGCTCGAACCGTTCGCCGCCGAGGTCGACGACGACCGGCTGCACGCCACCCTGACCCGCTTCTGGCGGATGCTCGACCGCACCCTGCCCGACGCCTTCACCCACGCCAACCTCGGCCCCGAGGACAGCCGGGTCGGCCGGATGCTGCTGCGCGTGGACCGCGAGCTCGGGCAGGTCGTGCCCAACCTGACCCTGAAGTGGGATCCCGAGCGTTCCGGTGCGGCCCTGCTCGACGAGGCGGTGCGCTCGATCGCGGCGGTCAACAAGCCGCACGTGGCCAACCACCCGATGATCCTGGCCGACTTCCCGCCCGCGCGCTTCCCGGCCGGCTACGGGGTGGTCAGCTGCTACAACACCCTGCCGGTCGGCGGCGGGTCGCACACCCTGGTGCGCCTGAACCTCGCCCGGAGCGCGGCACGCCACCAGGGCGGCATCGAGGACTACCTCGCGCACACCCTGCCCGCGCACCTCGGCCTGCTGCTCGAGGTCATCGGGGCCCGGGTGGCGTTCCTGCGCGAGCAGGCCCGGTTCTACGACCACAGCTTCCTGGTCACCGAAGGACTGATCGACCCGGACCGCTTCACCGCCATGGCCGG
The DNA here is from genome assembly GCA_007121975.1 of Nitriliruptoraceae bacterium. Taxonomy (GTDB): domain Bacteria; phylum Actinomycetota; class Nitriliruptoria; order Nitriliruptorales; family Nitriliruptoraceae; genus SKJO01. The sequence continues at coordinate 3,560 of SKJO01000164.1, forward strand.
CATCTACGGCGTCGCCGAGGCGGTCGCGAGCTTGCAGCCCGGGACCCGCTACGGCCACGATCCCGAGGCCACCGAACTCGGCCACCGACTGGTCGAGGTGGCCGCGCGGGTGGTGGCCGACACCCCGGTGGCCGGGTGCCTCGACCAGCGCGCCATGCTGCACGCCCAGTCGGGCATCAGCGACGACCTCGAGGTGACGGCGGGGGCCCGGATCCCCACCGGCGACGAGCCCGACCCCGTCGACTACGCGCAGGCGGTCGCGCCCCACCACCACTGGTTCACCTCGGGGGTCAGCGACATCCTGCCGGTCGAGCGCACCGTGCGCGACAACCCCGGTGCGCTCGCCGACCTCACGCGCGGCGCGATGGCCGCGGGCATGCGCGAGGTCACCTTCGACGTCGACGGCTGCGAGCTGGTGCGCATCACCGGCTACATGGTGCGCCGCAGCGACGTGGAGCGCTCCCGCACCCAGGCGGTGCGCAACGCCAGCACCGCGCTCGGCGCGGAAGCCATCGACAACCATCAGGTGCTCGAGCGCGCCCACCGGGTCCACAGCGCCGAGTCCACCCCGTTCGCCCCGCCCGGGCGCCCGTGAGCACGCCGCGGCTGCTGGTTGCCAGCGTCGAGCCCGTCAGCTTCGTCGACGGGCCGGGGGCGCGGATGACCGTGTTCCTGCAGGGCTGCAACCTCGACTGTGTCAACTGCCACAACCCGTCGCTGATCGACGCGGCCGGCCAGGCGGCGTGGTGGGAGATCGACGACCTGCTCGACCTGCTGCGAGCGCGGGCCGGGTTCCTGCGCGGCGTGACGCTCAGCGGGGGCGAGGCCACCGGACAGCTCGACGCGATCGTGGCGCTGCTCACCGCCATCGGCGAGGACCCCGCGCTGGCGCACCTGACGCGGCTGGTGGACACCAACGGCACCCTCGACCCCGCGGGGTGGGAGCGGCTCGTCCCGGTCATGGAGGGCGCGATGATCGACCTCAAGGCGATCGACGAGGCCACCCACCGGCAGCTGACCGGTGCCGGCAACGCCGAGGTGCTGCGCTCGATCCGGCTGGTCCATGCACTCGGCCGG
>SKJO01000342.1 GCA_007121975.1 Nitriliruptoraceae bacterium
CCAGCGCGACCACCAGTGTGCCGGATACGGCACCGGCCAGCGTCGAACGCCAGAAGTGCCCGAGCAGGCTTCGCGGAGGGGCGTCCAGTTCTGCACTCATGGACGACTCTCCGGTTGGTAGTAGCGCCGAAACTCCGGGGGTGTGTATCGTGCCGTCTGCCGGCGTCAGCGCAACCTACGACCAACCCAAGACGCATCTACGCGATGCGAGACCTGCCAGTGAGGTCCGGCCAACAGGGCGCCCGCCGAGAAGGATCACCGCCGGCCTCGACGTCGCCCAGACAAGAGGCCGCCGGCCGTGATGACTGGCCGCTTCTGTAGTCCGGAGCGTGGCTCGGTGTTGTTCGTGTGGCTTCAGTTGCGCCCTGAGGTAGTCACGAAGCCAACTGCATGTGCACCCACTTCCCGAACGCTGGGGCAAGAGTTGGGGGGAGCGCACCGGCGGTCGTCGCCTCCATCACCGCGGCTCGGTGTGGCCACGCGTCGTGACGTCATCGCGCGGGCCAAGGCCAACCTGTCACGAGACAGCCAGCACGCCCGTGCCCCCACGGCCAGCGCCGTCGTGAGGCTGGGGCCGGCCCTGCACCAGGGCGCAGCTCACGGTGCATGTCTTCGGAAGGGAGCCCGGTCCTGTCGTTCGCGGGCGGGGACGACCCGATGCCCAGCCACCGTCCTGCAAGTAGGCGTAGGATCCGGCGCGTTGACCATGATGCCCCCAACCTGCAGGGACACGATGGCCCACGAGTTCCAGATCACCGTCGATGCGCACGACCCCATCGCCCTGGCCCGCTTCTGGGCGGCGGCACTGCACGCCGAGATCCAGCCTCCACCCCACCGACCACTCGAAGCCGGTGAGGATCCCGTCGACGCCTGGATGCAGTTCCTCGAGCAGGCCGGCGTGCCGCCCGAGCAGCGCGGCAACGCCGCTGCCGTCATCGATCCCGACGGGCACGGTCCTCGGGTGTTCTTCCAGCAGGTCCCCGAGCCCAAGACCACCAAGAACCGCGTGCATCTGGATGTGCGGGCGGCGCCGGGACTCCAGGGCGCGCAGCGCATGGCCGCGCTCGAAGCCGAGTGCGACCGACTGATCGCCCTCGGCGCTCGACGCCTGCGCCGCCACGATCCCGCCCCACCGACGTCGGAGGGGTTCATCGTCATGGCCGATCCGGAGGGCAACGAGTTCTGCCTCGACTGACCGGCCCCTCGCCCGACCCCACCTGACCTGGCCCGATGCGACCATGGACCCTACGCACGACCGGCTGGATCCGGGAGGATCGACGACGCCACGCATGAGGCGCAGGCCCCCGGGGGAGACGACCACCATGCCGCCGACCACGAGTACTCGAGCACCCCAGACCGCTGATCGCCCTGCAGTCGCCCCGATGCACCGACCGACCGTGCGACTCCTCGGTGAGGACGACATCCCGGCGGCCGCCGCGCTGCTTGCACGGGGCTTCGCGGAGGAGCCCGGCAACCGTGCCATGTTCCCCGACCCCGAGCTGCGCGAGCGGCTCGCCGTGCTGGTCTTCACCCACCAGCTCCGCGCGACGGTGCCCTACGCGACGGCGTTCGGCGCGGAGCTCGACAGCGAGCTCGGAGGCGCAGCCCTGTGGCACGCCCCGAAGGTGACCCCGACCTCGGTGCGCGCGCAGTTCGAGCTGCTGGCAGGAGTGGCCCGTCAGGCGCCGCGGTTGGTGCGCGGGCTCCCCGATCTCGGCGCGGTCATGCTGCGCCACGCAGCGGCGGTCCCCCGCGTCGTCGCCGGCCGTCACCGTGCCGTGACCACGGCCTCGGCTGGCCCCACCTGGCATCTGGCGTTCCTGGCCACCGACCCGCAGCTGCGCGGCCGGGGCCTGGCCCGCTGCCTGCTCGACCACGTGCTCGACCGATGTGACCAGGACGGGCTGGCCGCCTGGCTGGAGACGACGGATCCGGTCAACCCACCCCTCTACGAGCGGTTCGGCTTCCGTACCGTTGGTCACATCGACCGCGCCGGCTGGATTCCCGGACTGTGGGTCATGCGCCGAGACCCGGCCGGTGGGTCCGGGGCCCAGCTCTGAGCAGGTGCGACCAACGGTGGTGACCTCGGGCTCTGGCGCCACGGGGACGGCTCGTCCATGCTCGAAGGTGATCGCGGAGCGGCCACCAGCGACCCCCAGGACCGGCCATGGGCACCCAGGTTCCCGCCGTGAGGTTCACGTCCGCAACCAAGCGGTTCGGTGACACCCTCGCACTCGACCGGCTGTCGCTCGAGGTGCACGAGGGCGAGGTCGTGGGGCTGCTCGGACCCAACGGTGCCGGCAAGACCACGACCCTGAGGTTGCTCCTCGGGCTGATCGCCCCCACCGACGGCCACGCCGAGGTGTTCGGGATCGATGCGTGGCAGCATCCGGTCCGGGCGCACCGGTGCCTCGCCTTCGTCCCCGGCGAGTTCGCGGTCTGGCCACAGCTGACCGGAGGACAGATCCTCGACCTGCTGGGCACCGTGTCCGGTGGCTACGACCCCACCCGACGCGACGAGCTCATCGAACGATTCGCCTTCGATCCGTCCAAGAAGGGCCGTTCGTACTCCAAGGGCAACCGGCAGAAGATCGCCGTGATCGCCGCGCTGATGACCCGGGCTCCGCTGCTCGTGATGGACGAGCCATCCGCGGGCCTCGATCCGCTGATGGAGGCGACCTTCCAGGCCTGCCTACGCGAAGCCACGGCCGCCGGACAGACGATCCTGCTGTCCAGCCACATCCTCTCGGAGGTGGAGGCCGTGTGCGAGCGCGTGGCCGTTCTGCGCGAGGGAGCCCTGGTCGAGCAGGGCACCCTCGACGAGCTGCGGCACCTGCACGCCTGCACCGTGGAGGCCACCTTCGAGGGTCCGGCCCCCGACCTCGACGACGTGCCCGGGGTGCAGGACGTCCAGCTCGGTGACGGGGTGCTCCGGCTGCAGGTGTCCGGATCGACCGATCCGCTGCTCAAGGCCCTGGCGGGCGCAACGGTGCCCTCGATCCAGGTCCGCGAACCCAGCCTCGAGGAACTGTTCCACGCCTTCTACGACGACTCGGACACCCCTGCCCGGCGCATCGGCTGACCCTCGGGCACCGAACGGAGTCGAGCATGGCGACCACGACCTGCGAGGACCCGCCGGCTGGGGTCGCGACCTGCTCACCGCTCGCGGTGTGGTTCTCGGTCTACCGCCACCACCTGCGGCTGCTCGGCCCGGCGGCGATCGCCTGGATCGCTGGTCTGGCCGGCATCACGTGGGGAGTCGCCGCCACCTTCGACCTGCGGCACGGCAGCGAGGAGGAGCTCGCCGCGCTGGGTGACATGGAGGGCATCCCGGCCTTCGAGGCGCTGGTCGGACGCTACGTCGAACCGGCGACCGTCGAAGGCCTCACCCTGTCGCGGTGGGGATGGTTCGGCATCCTCGCGGCCGTGTGGGGGATGCTGGCCGGCGCCAGGCTGCTGCGCGGCGCGGAGGAGACCGGCCACCTCGAACCACTGCGGACCGGCACCATCGGCCCGCGCGGCCTTCTGACGGCCGCGCTCGCGGCGCTGTTCACGACCCACCTCGCCTTCCTGGTCGCGATCGGCGTGGGCCACCACGCCGGCGGCCTGGATCCGGCGACCGCCTGGGCGACCGGTGCCGCGATGGCGCTGCTCACCGCCTGCTTCGCCACGGCCTCGGCGCTCACCTCCCAGCTCGCAACCTCGCGGCGACGAGCCGTGGGCATCGTCGGCGTCGTCCTCGCCGCCAGCCTCGGCATCCGGGTCCTGGCCGCCGGCAGCACCACCCCGGACTGGCTGTGGTGGGCCACGCCCTTCGGGTGGATCGGCTTCCTGCACGAGTCGGACCAGGCTCGGGGCCGCGTGTTCCTGGCGCTGGGTCTGCTGCTCGCGGCCCTGATCGTGGCCTGCCTGGCCACCGCACGGCGTGACCTGCACGGCGGAGTCCTCACCGCCGCCGACGTCGAGGTGGCAGCTCGCCGGGCGCGTCCCATCGGCGGTCAGCTGGGTCTGGCCGTGCGCTTGACGGCGGGGCCGGCCCGAACCTGGGGGCTCATCGTCGGGCTCGTGGCGCTGGCCTTCGGACTGATGGCCCGCGACTTCGCCGAGGCCGCCGCGCAACTGCCGGCCACCGTCGTCGTGGCGGAGCAGATGGGCCTGGTCGGCCTCGACACCCCGGCGGGCATCATCGCCTGGACGCTGTCGCTGTTCGTGGCGCTGCTCGTTGCGGTGTTCGTCGCCGGCCAGGTTGCCGCGATCCGCGAGGAGGAGGCCAGCTGGCGCATCGAGCACCTGCTGGTGCGTCCGGTCGGTCGTCTGCGGTGGCTGGTCACCCGGCTGCTCACCATCGGGCTGTGCGCCACGGCGATCGCCGTGACCGGGGGGATCATCGCCTGGGTGGCGACGGTGCTCGTCGACGTGCCGATCGTGGTCGTCGACGGGCTGCTCGCCGGCATCAACCTCGTCCCCCTTGCCTGGCTGGTGCTGGGCGTTGGCACCGCACTGGTCGGGCTGGTGCCCCGCCAGGCCGTCGCCCTGACCTACGGACTGGTCGTGGTGAGCTTCGGCCTCGACTTCGTCGGTGGGCTGCTGGACCTGCCGACCTGGATCCTGCAGCTCAGCCCGTTCCGC
>SKJO01000144.1 GCA_007121975.1 Nitriliruptoraceae bacterium
GCGTCACCGGGGCCCGCATCGGACGGATCCGCCGACGCCGCCTCCCGGCGGTGGCGACGCTCCTCGAGCAGCAGCACGAGCAGCAGCAGCACGAGCCCGACGGTGATCGCGCTGTCGGCGACGTTGAACCGGGGGAAGCTGCCCCAGGCGACGAAGTCGACGACGTCGCCGGCGAACCAGCCCTCGTTGGCACCGGTCACCGACCGGCGCAGCGCCCGGTCCAGCGCGTTGCCGACGGCTCCGGCCAGCAGCAGACCGTAGGCCACGGCGGTGAGCCGGTTCGGGCTGCTCGGCAGCGTGCGCAGCACGACCACCGCGACCACGATGGTGACCACGAAGAACAGCCAGGTCGGAGCGGGCAGCCCGAACGCCCCGTGGGGGTTGTAGACCAGCTGCCACCCGATGTGATCCGACAACCACGGGACGAACTGCCCCCGCTCGAGGACCCGCTCGACCAGCTGCTTGGTGACCTGGTCGAGCACGATCACCACGGCCGCGACCGTCAGCCCCAACCAGCGGGCTCCGGGCAGGCGTGGTGCGGTGGTGGGGTGGTCGCCGGCGGCGTCGGCCACCGGCGTCAGCGTCCGGTCTCGTCGCGGCGCTTGCAGTCCAGGCACAGCAGCGCATAGGGCAGCGCCTCGAGCCGGGCGATGTCGATCGGCTTGCCGCACCGCTCGCACAGCCCGTAGGAGCCGGCGTCCATCCGCCGCAGCGCGTCGCCGATCTGGGTGAGCAGCCCGCGCGCGTGGTTGGACAGCGACTGGGCCGTCTCGCGCTCGAAGCTGGCCGAGCCGGCGTCGGCGGGGTCGTCGTCGAACCCGCTCTCGCGCCAGTAGTTGACATCGGCCTCGGCATCGAGGTCGGCGACCTGTGCGAGCAGGCCGGCACGTTCCTCGAGCAGCGCCTCACGGATCGAGGCGAGTTGGTCGTCAGAGATCACCGGAGAGTCAGCCATGGCGCGAGAAGATAGCAGACCCGTTCCGCCACCACGGTCCGCACCCCCGTCGCCGGCGGCGTAGACTCCCGGCCGAACGCGACGACGCGGACACGACGCGCGGAGCAGCCCGCCACGAGCGAGCCGGGACGGTGGAAGCCGGCGGTGGGTTCCGTGCGCCATCACCTGCCGAGCGGCCACCGCCAAGCTGCCAGCCCCAGTGCGTAACGGTGGACGGCGCCCGCCCGACACGCGGGCCGGTCGGGGCGACCCGCCGGAGCACCAGACGAGCGGGCCGTGCAGCACGGCGGCCAACGAGGGTGGTACCGCGGCGCGCGTTGCCGGCAGGAGCCGGACCGGGCGTCGTCCCTCGGGACCCGGACCCCGGCCGTCCCGAGCGGACGGCGACGAAAGGACGCGAGCCCCATGAGCACCTGGCCCGCCGTTGCCCCCCGCCCCGACCTGCCCGCCCTCGAGCAGGCGGTGCTCGAACGCTGGCGCGACCTCGACGTGTTCCACACCAGCGTCGAGCAGCGTGCCGGCGCGCCGGTGTGGAGCTTCTACGAGGGACCTCCGACCGCCAACGGCCGGCCGGGCACCCACCACGTCGAGGCCCGGGTCTTCAAGGACATCTTCCCGCGCTACCGCACGATGAAGGGCCTGTCGGTGCGCCGCAAGGGCGGCTGGGACTGCCACGGCCTGCCGGTCGAGCTCGAGGTCGAGAAGGAGCTCGGCCTGGATTCCAAGGCCGACATCGAGGCCTACGGCATCGAGGCGTTCAACCAGCGCTGCCGCGAGTCGGTGCAGCGCTACGTCGGCGCGTTCGAGGAGCTCACCGAGCGCATCGGCTTCTGGATCGACACCGACGACGCCTACTGGACGATGGCGCCCGCGTACGTCGACAGCCTGTGGTGGGCGCTCGCGGAGCTGTTCAAGCGCGACCTGATCTTCGAGGACCACCGCGTCGCCCCCTACTGCGGACGCTGCGGCACCGCCCTGTCCGACGCCGAGGTGTCCCTGGGCTACCAGCAGGTCGACGACCCCAGCGTGTACGTGCGCTTCGCGCTGCTCGACGGCGAGCTCGGCGAGGCGGGCGCGGCGCTGGTGGTGTGGACCACCACCCCGTGGACGCTGCCGTCCAACACCGCCTGTGCGGTCGGCCCCGAGCTCGACTACGTGCTGGTGCGCACCTCGGCCTTCGGGCGGGAGGACGAGCTGCTGGTGCTGGCCGCCGAGCGACGCGACGACGTGCTCGGTGAGGACGCCGAGGTGGTGCGCACGGTCCACCCCGACGAGCTGATCGGGGCCCGCTACCGCGCGCCGTTCGACGTCGTGGCCATGGCTCCCGACGCCGGTGCGCACCGGATCGTGGCCGCCGGGTTCGTGACCACCACCGACGGCTCGGGCATCGTGCACCTCGCGCCGGCCTTCGGGGCCGAGGACCTCGAGGTGGGCCGGGCCGAGGGCCTGCCGGTGGTCAACCCGGTCGACGCCACCGGCCGGTTCACCCAGGGGCCCTGGACCGGCATGTTCGTCAAGGACGCCGACCCCGCGATCGTGCGCGACCTCGACGAGCGCGGCCTGCTCATCGCCGAGCGCACCTATACCCACACCTACCCGTTCTGCTGGCGCTGCAAGCGGCCGCTGATCTACTGGGCCAAGCCCTCCTGGTACATCCGCACGACCGCGCGACGCGAGCAGCTGCTGGCCAACAACACCGGCATCGACTGGCATCCCGAGCACATCCGCGACGGCCGGTTCGGCCGCTGGCTGGAGAACAACGTCGACTGGGCGTTGTCGCGGGACCGCTACTGGGGAACGCCGCTGCCGTTCTGGCGCTGCGGGGACTGCGACCACCTCGAGGTGGTGGCCAGCCGCGCCGAGCTCGGCGCCAAGGCCGGCCGCGACCTCACCGAACTCGACCCGCACCGCCCCGGTGTGGACGAGATCACCCTGCCCTGCCCCGCCTGCGGCGGCGTGGCCCGCCGCGTGCCGGAGGTCGCCGACGCCTGGTTCGACTCGGGGGGCATGCCCTTCGCCCAGTGGGGCTACCCGCACACCGGCCACGAGGAGTTCGCCCGCCACTATCCGGCCGACTACATCTGTGAGGCGATCGACCAGACCCGCGGCTGGTTCTACTCGCTGCTCGCGGAGTCCACGCTGCTGTTCGATGACAGCTCGTTTCGCACCTGTGCCGTGCTCGGGCACATCGTCGACGAGGACGGGCGCAAGATGTCCAAGTCGGCCGGCAACGTGCTCGACCCGTGGGAGCTGATCGAGCAGCACGGCGCCGATGCCCTGCGCTGGCTGATGTTCGCCGAGGGCAACCCGTGGGTCAACCGACGGGTGAGCCACGCCCTGCTCGAGGACGTGGTGCGCCGCTTCCTGCTCACGGTGTTCAACACCCACGTGTTCTTCGTGACCTACGCCGCGATCGACGGCTTCTCGCTGGACACCGAGCCGCCGCCGGTGGCCGACCGCCCCGCCAGCGACCGGTGGGTGCTCGCCGAGCTCGCCGCGCTGAGCGACACCGTCGACACCGCGCTCGACCGCTACGACGTGTCGAGTGCGACCCGCGCGCTCGAGCGGTTCGTCGACGACCTGTCCAACTGGTACGTGCGGCGCAACCGGCGGCGGTTCTGGAAGGCCGCCGGCGACGACCCGGCCGACAAGGCCGCCGCGTACCACACGCTGCACACCTGCCTGACCACCCTGGCGCAGCTGCTGGCGCCGTTCGTGCCGTTCCTCGCCGATCACCTGTGGCAGGACCTGGTGGTCAGCCAGGACCCGGACGCACCGGTGTCGGTGCACCTCAGCGACTTCCCCGCCCCGCCCGACGCGTGGCGTGATCCGGACCTGCAGGCGGCCATGGCCACCGCCCGCCGGGTGGTCGAGCTCGGTCGGCAGGCGCGCACCAACAGCGCGGTGCGGGTGCGCCAACCGCTGGCCCGGGCGCTGGTCACGGTCCCCGAGGCCGAGCGGGCCGGACTCGCGGGGCTGCTCGACGAGGTCGCCGACGAGCTCAACGTCAAGGTGATCGAGCTCTCGGACGGCACCGGCGAGCTCGTGCAGCGCACGCTCACGCCCAACTTCCGTCAGCTCGGCCCGGTGTTCCAGCGCCAGGCACCGCAGGTCGGGGCCGCGATCCGCGCGCTCGGGCCCGACGACGCCGCCCGGATCGCCGAGACCCTCGATGCCGAGGGGGCGGCCGAGCTCGACCTCGACGGCCAGCCCGCGGTGATCACCGCCGACATGGTCGAGGTGGTGACCGCCCCGCTGACCGGCTGGGCGCTGGCCTCGGAGGCCGGGACCTCGTTCGCGCTGGACACCGAGGTGACCCGTGAGCTCGCGGTCGAAGGTGCGGCCCGGGAGCTGGTGCGCGCGGTCAACGAGCTGCGCAAGGCCTCGGGGCTCGCACTCGACGACCGCATCGAGCTGGTGGTGTCGGTCACCCCCGCCGACCTCGACGCCGAGCTCGACGCCGCCGGGCTCTACGCCCTGATCGCCCGCGAGGTGCTGGCCACCGCCCTGCACCGCCAGCCGGTCGCCGACGGCACCTCGATACCGCTGGGTGAGCTCGGCACGGCGCTGGTGGCACTGCGGGTGGCGAGGTGAGCCGGCCCGGACCGGGCCGCACGGCCCTGACGGGGCTCGGCCGCGGGGTGCTGGGCCTGGCACGGGGGCTGCTGGCGGCC
>SKJO01000202.1 GCA_007121975.1 Nitriliruptoraceae bacterium
CCCGGTGATCGGGGTGGACCCGGTCGCCGACCGCCGCGCGCGGGCCGCGTCGCTTGGCGCGGGCGCGACCCTCGATCCGGCGGCGGCGACGGCGAATGCCACCGAGCTGGCGGCCCCGGCCGTCATCGAGGCGTCGGGCAGCCCGACCGGACAGCGCCTGGCCGTGGACCTGGTGCGCCCGGGCGGGGTGTGCTCGATCATCGCGGTGCAGACCACGCCGCACTTCGCGCTCAGCCCGGTCGAGGCCTACGACCGCAACCTGACCCTGCGACTGGGCCGGGCCTCGGCGCGCGCCACCCTCGAGCACCTGCTCCCGCGGGTGCTCGCCGGGACGCTGCCGGCCCCGACCTCGGTCTGCGTCACCCACCGCGACGTGCCCCTCGAGCAGGGTCCGTCGCTCTACGCGCGCTTCGCCGCACGCGAGCCGGGACTGCTCAAGGCGGCCTTCGCCCCCTGAGCCCCGGGTACGCTCCGTCGGCTGACCCCTCCTCTTCCGCCTGTCCGGAGCCCTCCATGGCACGACGCACCGAGCTGCGCAACGTGGCGATCATCGCCCACGTCGACCACGGCAAGACCACCCTGGTCGACGCCATGCTGTGGCAGTCCGGCGCCTTCCGGGCCAACCAGGACATCGCCGAGCGGGTGATGGACTCCGGCGATCTCGAGCGCGAGCGCGGGATCACCATCCTGGCCAAGAACACCGCCATCGAGCTCCCGGACGCCGCCGCGGGTCCGGTCACGGTCAACGTGGTGGACACCCCGGGCCACGCGGACTTCGGCGGCGAGGTGGAGCGGGCGCTGGCGATGGTCGACGGGGCGCTGCTGCTCGTCGACGCCTCGGAGGGTCCGCTGCCCCAGACCCGTTTCGTGCTGCGCAAGGCGCTGGAGCGCCGGTTGCCGGTGCTGATCGTGGTCAACAAGATCGACCGTCCCGACGCGCGGATCGCCGAGGTCGTCGACACCACGTTCGACCTGCTCATCGACCTCGGCGCCGACGACGCCCAGGTCGACCTGCCCGTGCTCTACACCAACGCCAAGGCCGGCACGGCCACCCTCGACCCCAACGAACCCGGCACCGACCTCGGCCCGCTGTTCCGAACCCTGCTCGACCACGTCCCCCCGCCCGAGCACGACCCCGACCACCCCTTCCAGGCCCTGGTCACCAACCTCGATGCCTCCCCCTACCTCGGTCGGCTCGCCCTGTGCCGCGTGCAGCACGGCCACGTTCGCCGCGGCGAAACGGTCACCTGGTGCCGCCGCGACGGCAGCACCGAGTCGGTCAAGCTCAGCGAGCTGTTCCTCACCGAGGCGCTCGAGCGGGTGCCCGCCGAGCAGGCCGGCCCCGGAGATCTGATCGCGGTCGCCGGGATCGCCGAGGTCACCATCGGTGAGACGCTGGCGGCTGCGAGCGACCCCCGGCCGCTGCCGCTGTTGATCGTCGACGAGCCGAGCCTGGGCATGACGATCGGGGTCAACACCTCGCCACTGGCCGGACGTGACGGCAGCAAGCTCACCGCCCGGCTGATCGAGGCCCGACTGCGCCAGGAACTGGTCGGCAACGTCAGCCTGCGGGTGCTGCCCACCGAGCGTCCCGATACCTGGGAGGTCCAGGGGCGCGGCGAGCTGCAGCTCGCCGTCCTGGTCGAGACGCTGCGTCGCGAGGGCTTCGAGCTCACCGTGGGCAAGCCGCGGGTGGTGACCCGGGAGATCGACGGGGCCGTGCACGAACCCTTCGAGCGGCTCTCCATCGACGTCCCCGAGGAGTACCTCGGCGTCGTCTCGCAGCTGCTCGGCCTGCGCAAGGGCCGGCTCGAGCAGATGGTCAACCACGGCACCGGCTGGGTCCGACTCGAGTACCGCGTGCCGGCCCGGGGGCTGATCGGGTTCCGGACCGAGTTCCTCACCGAGACCCGGGGCACCGGCATCCTGCACCACGTGTTCGACGGCTACGAGCCCTGGCAGGGCGAGCTTCGCACCCGCCCCAACGGCTCGCTGGTGGCCGACCGCACCGGCACCGCCAGCCAGTTCGCCCTGCTCAACCTGCAGGACCGCGGCCAGCTGTTCATCGGCCCCGGTACCGAGGTCTACGAGGGCATGATCATCGGCGAGAACGCCCGCAGCGAGGACATGGACGTCAACCCGGCCAAGGAGAAGAAGCTCACCAACGTGCGCTCCTCGACGGCCGACGAGCTGGTGCGCCTCACCCCGGCCCGCCAGCTGTCGCTGGACCAGGCCCTGGAGTTCATCCGCGAGGACGAGGCCGTGGAGGTCACCCCAGGGTATGCCCGGCTGCGCAAGCTGGACCTGTCGGCCACCGAGCGCGCCCGCGGCGTCAAGCGCGCCAAGCGCGACCAGGCGCCCGCACCCGGCTGAGCGCACACCGCGAGGACGACGCCGACACAGACGTCCGACCATTACCCTGCGCCACGACTCACGGCCCTCGACGCAGGGAGGCGTGGTGCACGCCAACCCCGGCGCGTACGTCCCCACCGCACGGCTGCTGCCCCCGAGCCTGCCCGATCCGCACGTGGCTCGTCCCCGGATCACCGCACTGCTCGACGAGGCGGGCCGCCATCCGCTGACCCTGGTGGTGGCCGGGGTCGGGTACGGCAAGTCCACGGCCCTGGCGGCCTGGGCCGCCGACCGGCGCCTGTCGTGGTACGCCTGCACGCCGCAGGACGCCCGGCTCACCGACCTGCTGCAGGGGTTGGCCGCCGCGCTTCGCACCCGGGTCGTGCGCCTGCCGCCGGAGCTCGACTCGGCCGTGCGGGGGATCGCCGGCCCCGACACCGACGACGCCGAGCGGGCGGACGCGCTGGCGACCCTGCTGGCCGAGGCGATCGACGCCGCCGGCGGCGATCCGCTGCACCTGGTGATCGATGACCTCGGGCTGCTCGACGAGGACAGCGGTGGCTCGCGGCTGGTGCAGGCCCTGGTCCGCCAGGCACCGGCCCGGTTGCGACTGGTGCTCGCCAGCCACGGTCCGCTGCCGGCACTGCTGCGCCGAGGTGGCGGGATCCGTGAGCTCTCGGGCCGCGATCTGGCCTTCACGACCGAGGAGATCGCCGAGCTGCTGCAGGCCACCGGGCCCGCGGGTCCCGAGCTCGCCCAGCAGGTCCGTGAGGCGACCGCCGGCTGGCCGGCGGCGGTCCGCCTGGTCGCCGAGGCGCTGCGTGACCGCAGCAGCGGGGACGCGAGCGACATCCTCGCCCGCCTGCACCGACCCGCAGGCCGGTCCTTCGACCTGCTGGTCGACGAGGTGCTGCGCCGGATGCCCACGGCCCACCGCGAACTGCTCTCCCGGTTGGTGCCCCTGCCCCAGATCACCGACGGGCTGTGCCGCCACCTCGGCCTGAAGCAGGATCCTGCGGTGCTCGACGAGCTCGAACGACGGGGGCTGCTGGTCGAGCTCGACGACGCCGACGGTGCCCGCACCCTGGCCCCGATGGTGCGTGAGGCGCTGCGCCACGCCGCACCGCTGGATCCCGACGAGCAGCAGCAACTCATGCAGCGGGCCGCCGCCTGGTACGAGCGTGAGGGCCGTCTGGAGGAGTCGCTGCAGTTGCTGGCCGAGGTCGGCGCCAGCGACGAACTCGGTCGGTTGCTGCGGGAGCAGGGTCCCCGGCTGGTCGCCACCGGCGCCTGCGCGACGGTCGTGCGCGCCATCGAGCGGCTGCCCGACGCGCAGCGCAGCACCGAGGTGCGGCTCGTCGAGGGCCACGCCCGCCAGGTGCTCGGGGACTGGGAGGGGGCGTTGGCGGCGTTCGAGCAGCTCGGCGGAGCCGACGATCCCCTGCCGGCCGCCACGGCCTGGCGCATGGGGCTGATCCACCACCTGCGGGGGGATCTGCGCGCCGCCCTCGCGACCTACGAGCGGGGCATGGACGATCCCACCCCGGTCGCCCGGGCGCACCTGCTGGCGTGGTCGGCGACCGCCCGGTGGCTGCTCGGTGATGCCGAGGGCTGCCGCCGTCGGGCCGAGGAGGCGTTCGCGCTGGCCCGGGAGGCCGCCGACCCCGCTGCCCTGGCGATCTGCCACACGACCCTGGCGCTGGTCGCCGCCGGCGACGGCGATCGCCGGGCCAACGACCGCCACTACCTGCGCGCCCTGGCGGCCGCCGAGGAGGCCGGCGACGTGCTGCAGCTGCTGCGCATCCGCTGCAACCGCGGGTCGCGGTCCCTGGAGGAGGGCGCCTACCACGACGCGCTCACCGAGCTCGAGCTCGCGCTTCGGCTCGGTGAGGCCTCCGGCTACGCCGCGCTGCATGCGCTGTCGTTGTGCAACCGTGGCGAGACCCGACTCAAGCTCGGCCGGCTCGAGGAGTCGATCGCCGACCACGAGGCCGCCCGGGCGCTCTACCAGCGGATCGACTCGAGCATGGTGGCCTACGCCCTGCTCGGACTCGGCGACGTGCACCGCACCCGCGGTGACCTGACGTTGGCACGGGCCGCCTACGAGGAGGCCGTGACCATCGCCCGGGACAGCGGCGATGCACAGGGGCTCAGCCCGGCGCTGGCCGGACTCGCCCGCGTCGTGGCGGCCGGCGACCCGCCGTTGGCCCGGGCGCTGGCCACCGAGGCGGTCGAGCGCAGCATCGGGCTCACGGCGGTCGGAGCCCACCTC